>JBDLUR010000167.1:0-4345 GCA_039805205.1 Bacteroidota bacterium | reverse complement strand
CCCAACTGCATAAGCGCAGCTTGTCCGTATGGAATGGAGCTATGCCTGAAGCCTGCTGTTTTTGAAAATACCAAAACAGATGGCTGAGCAAATGATGATAATGAAAATAACAAGAACGCAGTAACAGCTACTAGCCTGAATTTAAACATGTGTTGTTTGTTTACAATTAAAAAGACCTCTTACATAAGAGGTCACAAAATTAGATGTAAAAAACGCCGCAAAATTGCGGCGTTTAAGATATTTGATGAAATAAGTCGATTTTTTACAACTCTTTAATCTTTATATCACGGTACCACACCTTATCACCGTGGTCCTGTAATACAATTCTACCCTTACGGAAAGTACCGAAACCTTTCATGGTCTTGAACTTACTGCCAGCAACCAATTTGTTCCAGTTTTCATCTCCCACAACCGTAGAAACCACAGTTTCTCCGTTGAGGATGAGCTGAAGGTTATTGTTGTTGTAAATCACCTCCGCATGGTTCCATTCACCAGCAGGTTTTACGGTCTCCTTGCTGCATGAAATGAGATCATAAAGGTCACCAGCTCTGTGTTTGATGATTTTGGCATCTGGATGCTTACTGTTGTCGAGCACCTGCATTTCCATACCGGTTAAGTACGACTTTTTAAACATCGAGTCTTCTTTCACACCAAAAATGATACCGCTGTTACCCCCTTCGGAGATTTTCCACTCCACACTCAAGTGGTAGTTTTCATACTCTTCGTCGGTTGTAAGATCGCCCCCTGTTTTTACCCCCGGCTTATTCACTGGAGTAAATGTTAAAAGTCCGTTTTCTACCTGCCAAGACTCACCTGTGGCCTCGCCACGGTAAATGTGCCAACCTTTTGTGGTCTTTCCATCAAAAAGGGATTTCCATCCTTTTTTTGCGGGAACACCATCTTTATTAGGCACAGCAGCAATAAAGAGCAATAAAACAGCAATCGTTGATAATAATTTCATGTGGCTTATTTTTTCATGGAAAGGATATACTCCACCATTGCAGATGCATCTTCCTCACTTACGTTTGGATGACCTGCCATTGGAATTTCACCCCAATTACCTTGACCGCCTTTGATGATCTTTTCAGCAAGCATTTTGATGTTTGCTTCGTTGCTTTCATATTTCTTAGCAACATCTTGGTAAGCTGGGCCAATCAATTTTGAATCATCCTTGTGGCAAGTACGGCAATCAGATGCTTCAATCAATGCCTTACCATCTTTCTTAGCCACAACTGGAGCTTCAGCTGGAGCAGCTTCCTCTACCGTTGCATTGCTGATCGGTTTTGTTTCTGTTGATTCTGTGCTTTCTCCGCCACCGCATGCATACAATCCAGCAGCAATCATCATTGTTAAAAGTACCTTTTTCATTTTCTGGTTTTTGGGTTTTATTTGTTTTTTTAAATGCCTAAAATTTTCTTGTTGAAAGCCTCATCACTGCCTGTACCGGCAAAATCATCAAAAGCTTTTTCGGTAACACGAATAATCTTGTCTTTGATAAACACGGCTCCCTCTTTCGCACCATCCTCTGGATGCTTAATGGCACATTCCCATTCCATTACCGCCCATCCACTGTAATCATAGGCAGAAAGCTTACTAAAGATAGAAGAGAAATCAACCTGACCGTCCCCCAAAGAACGGAACCTTCCAGCTCTGTTGATCCAACTCTGGTATCCACCATAAACCCCTTGCTTACCTGTTGGGTTAAACTCGGCATCCTTTACATGGAACATCTTGATGCGCTCATGGTAATGATCTATATAGGTGAGGTAATCCAAACACTGTAAAACAAAATGGCTTGGATCATACAATAAACATGCTCTTTTATGATTATTCACTTTTTCAAGGAACATCTCATAAGAAACGCCATCATGTAAATCCTCACCTGGATGAATTTCATAACAGAGGTCAACCCCATTTTCATCAAATACATTTAATATAGGTAACCAACGATTGGCCAACTCAGTAAAACCAGTTTCCACCAATCCAGCAGGTCTTTGCGGCCATGGATAAACTGTATGCCACAACAAAGCGCCACTAAAAGTAGCATGTGCATTTAAGCGGAGATTAGCAGACGCTTTCGCCGCATATTTGAGTTGTTGTACAGCCCATTCGGTTCTCGCTTTGCTATTTCCTCTTACATTTTCAGGGGCGAAGCCATCGAAAAGAGCATCGTAGGCGGGGTGGACAGCCACCAATTGTCCCTGAAGGTGCGTAGATAATTCTGTAATCTGTAATCCCGCTTCTTCTACAATTCCTCTAATCTCATCTGCATAAGTTTGACTTTCTGCGGCCTTTTGGAGATCAATACATCTGGGGTCCCAGCTCGGAATTTGAACACCGACGAACCCAAGAGAGGCAGCCCATTTGCATATGGAGGAAAGGTTATTAAAAGGAGGTTGGTCGCCCATGAACTGAGCTAGGAATATACCAGGACCTTTTATTGTTTTCATGTTCTTATAATTTTATTACACCGTGTGAGGTGTCCATTTTTGTTCTGACTGAGAAGAAAGGACCACATTATCAATGAAAGCCATACCCCTGATGCCATCTTCAACACCCGGGAAATCGAGCATTTCTGGGGTTGCTTCTATGCCATCCATTTTTGCACTTAATGTTAGGGCAAAGTTTCTGTAGATATTGGCAAATGCCTCTAGATACCCTTCTGGGTGTCCGCCTGGTGTTCTAGCATTGTGGACTGCAAAAGAAGATAGTCTATCAGCATAGTTTCCACCAGCTCTAAAGATTTGGGTAGGCTGATCCAACCACTTCACCAACATGGTATTGGGTTCGTGTTGTGCCCATTCTAGTCCACCTTTTTCTCCATACACACGAATCTTGATGCCGTTTTCTTCGCCAGCAGCTACCTGAGAAGCCATCAATACACCGGCTGCACCATTCTCAAATTTCAACAACACATTACCATCATCGTCCAACATCCTTCCCTCAACCATTACATTGAGATCAGCACAGATATGTGAAATTTTTTGTCCGCTTACATATTCTGCCAAATGCGCACAATGGGTTCCGATATCGCCCATACAACCACTCTTACCGCTGCGCTTAGGATCTGTTCTCCATGCAGCCTGAGCATTGCCTTCACGCTCAGATAGTTTGCTTAACCATCCTTGAGGATATTCTACCCAAACCTTTCTGATCTTTCCAAGGGCGCCTTCTTTCACCATTTGCTTGGCCTGCTTCACCAAAGGATAGCCTGAGTAAGTATGTGTGAGACAAAGTACGCGACCTGTTGCCTCTTGTATTTTTTTCAACTCTTTTGCCTCATCTAAAGTAAATGCAATCGGCTTTTCAATCACCACATGAAACCCGTGTTCCATGGCCATTTTTGCCGGTGCAAAGTGTGCGAAGTTGGGTGTAACGATAGTAACAAAATCCATGCGGACACCTTCTGGTAAGGCACTTTCTGCTTTGATCATTTCCTCAAAACTGGTGTAGGTACGATCTTCAGGGAGAAATAACATTTTACCTGATTCTTTAGCTACATCCGGATTGATACTTAGTGCTCCGCAAACCAATTCAATTAAACCATCGATACCTGCTGCATGTCTGTGGATAGCGCCAATGAATGCATCTTTGCCTCCGCCAACCATGCCCATTCTGAGTTTCCTGTTCATGATGTTGTGTTGAAATTATTCTGAAAAATAGGAGTCTTAAAAGTACAAAAAAGAAGGGGACTTTCGTCCCCTTGCTCTTTAAAAAATTATAGCAGATTTTATGCTGCTTGTTTTTTCTTGCCCGTGAAATACAACAAGGCAAAAGCGACAATTAAAATACCAGGGAAAATCAACATATTCGACAACGTAGCTTGTCCCGCTGCCAAATCAGCTGCATCTCCAACAAGCCCAGAAGCCTCAGCAGTTACTTTATTGTCTTTGATCCATCCACCAATGATAGGCTGGAACATGGAAGATGAGAACATACCAATTCCACCCATGATTGATAAACCTAATGCACCGGTTTGTGGTAAATGCTGACCAACATATCCTAACATGTTTGGCCAGAAATAACAGATACCTAATGCATAAAAGACAGCAGCAACATAAAGCATAGAGCCAGACATGGTGCTGAGCATATAAATACCAATCAATCCAAATACTGCAGAGCCTAACAATACACCTGCGGTATTGAGTTTCTCTACAATTGGTCCAGCGAAATAACGACCAACAGCCATTAATCCGGTTACCAATGCAAGGATCAACATTGGACTAGCACCTGCTTTTGCAAGAATTGGACCAACCCATTGTTGAGGACCAAATTCTGATATCGCTGTCAACGCCATACAAGCCGCCATGAACAAATACAAAGGATTCAACATCGCTTTAAAGCT
>JBDLUR010000166.1:0-4974 GCA_039805205.1 Bacteroidota bacterium | reverse complement strand
CATATACACCGTATAATCTAGAACAAAGCCGTTTGAATTACCTCACCTTGGGAACTGGTGTTTTCAACTTTGATCAAGTAAATACTTTACGTTTACCTGCTTTTCATTCAGGAGATCTCCGTATCGACAAGAAGTGGAACTACAGAAAGTTGACTTTAGATTTGTTCTTAGACATCACCAATTTCTATGCATCTAAGAGTACAGGGATTCCTAATTATACTTTCAAGCGCACTGCAGATAATGCAGCGTTTGAATCAACAGACGGACAGCCAGTGAAATTAGATGGAAGTAATGCTACGCCAGTGTTGTTGCAAAACTTAGATGGAACTTTGTTGCCAACAATTGGGTTTATTGTTGAGTTTTAATTTCTTAATTCACTCATACAAAAGGTTATTTTGCTAGAGAACTGACAAAATATTTGTCAATTATTTTTGTTTTTTCGCTTTCAATTTTCTTTACAAAAGCCTTTGACGCAGGGGAAAGGTTTTTGTTTTTAAGCCAAACGATATTCCAAGTAGATTTTAAAGGGAGTCCGTTTACGGGGATGATATGTAGTTGTTTGTTTTTTAATTCGTTTTTAATTCCAATTAATGGCATAATCGAATAACCTATGCCAGCAATGACAGCCTGTTTTACCGCTTCATTGGAAGTAAGTTGAATTTTTTTTCTCACATTAATCTTATTCTTTTCTATGAACTTCTCCATGGCATTTCTAGTGGCAGAACCTTCTTCGCGGTAGATTAATGGCAGTGATTCTAAAACTAATTTACTGGTCTGCTTTTTTTCTTTAAGGCCTTCTGAGTTTCCTACTAAAAAAAGAAGGTTGGGCATCAATTCAATTTTATTCAGTTGTAAATGTTTTGGCATTACAGAAACAAGAGCAAAATCGGTTTCGTTTTTTTCAAGTGATTCTATCACTTTTGTTTTATTTGACACATCAAGACGAAGTTCAACACTCTCATTCTTTTTTAGAAAGTCGGACAAAAAATAAGGAATCACATATTTACCTGTTGAAACTGAAGATATTTTAATTGTACCCGTTAGCAGCCCCTTGTATTTATGTAGTCTTTGATCAATGGTATTTAATTCATTCAAAATTGTTTGAGCAGATTCAGCTATTTCTAAACCGAATTCTGTTACAAATACTTTTTTATTGATGATTTCAATTAATGGAATATAGAATTGTTGTTGAAAGTTTTTGAGTTGTATAGATACGGCCGGTTGAGAAAGGTGCAAGGCCTCAGCAGTTTTAGTGATGCTTTGTGTTTCTACTACTTTTAAAAAAATTGTTAACTGGTGAAGTGTATAATTCATAAAAATTATAAATGGTTATAATAATAAATATAAATAAAAATATATAAATAAATGCCTACAACTTTGCGTTCATGATTTACAGTCATCTTATCTCAGGCTTGTCTGTACTTTGCTTGTTAGTCATGATAAAGCAATTAAATAAGAAAAGTGATGTTTGAGGGAAGAAGGTTACTCGTGGCCACTAAACATAAAAAAGAGGAGGTTATTGCTCCTCTTTTCTTTAATGAATTAGGACTAACTGGTATAGTATTAGATGACTTTGATACTGATGCATTTGGCACATTTACTGGCGAAATTGAAAGAGTTGGAGGTCCGATTGATACGTTAAGAAAGAAGGCATATGCTGCAATGTCAAGTACTAATTTTGATTTGGTTGTAGCCAGTGAAGGATCTTTTGGCCCACACCCCTCTCTTTTCTTTGTGCCAGCGGCTGATGAGATGTTGATTTTTATTGATCGAAAAAATGATTTAGAGATTCTGGCGAGAGAGGTAAGTACTGAAACCAATTTTAGTTCTGCTGAAGTAGACACAGAAGAAGCCTTATTGAAATTTGCTGAGCAATCTTTATTTCCATCACATGCTTTAATCCTGTCCAACCCTATCGAAAATAGCACCAACCCTATTGAAAAACCATTTTTTTTCAAAGGAATCACTTCGCGAGAGGAGTTGATTGATATATATAGAGATTTAAGAAAGAAAGCAAAAACGGTACATGTCCAGACCGATATGCGTGCGATGTATAATCCAACACGTATGAAGACCATTGCGAAGGCTTGCCATAAGCTTATTCGCAACATTGTTTCTCAGTGTCCTTCTTGTGTTACTCCTGGTTATAACGTTACTGATGTGCTCGATGGACTGCCTTGTTCATTGTGTGGTAGACCTACTAAGTCGACTTTAGCACATCAGTACGTTTGCAGGAGATGTGGTCATAAGGAACTAAAGTATTTTCCTAATATAAAGATAAAGGAAGACCCGACTTTTTGTGATTATTGTAACCCTTAAATATGAAACACACGTTAATAAAAAATGTAAGAATTATTGATGATGGTAAAGATTTCTATGCTGATGTACATATAAAAGGAAATAGAATTGAGAAAGTAGCTCCCATAATTAATTTACCTAATGAAGTTCAATATGATGAGGTTAATGCAGAAGAGCTTGTTCTTCTCCCTGGAATGATTGATGCACACGTTCATTTTCGTGAACCTGGACTAACCTACAAGGGCAATATGCGGTCGGAATCTGCAGCTGCAATATCTGGAGGAGTTACTTCTATCATGGATATGCCCAATACAGTTCCTGCTGTTTTAACTTTAGACATATTAGAGCAGAAATATAATATTGCTGCTGAACATTGTCTTACCAATTATTCTTTTTTCATGGGATTGTCTAAAGATAATTTGGAAGAGGCATTAAGAGCAAATACTGAAGATATATGCGGACTTACCGATGACGGCTTGTATTTTGATGAGGCCCATCCAACGCTTTGTAATTCACTTGATTATTTAGAAAAAATATTTTCTAGTTCAGAACATTTAATTGCCCTTCACTCTGAACAGGATGCTATCATTAACAAAAACTATGAAAAAGCCAGGGATGAGTTCAAGGAATTCATCCCTCTTCATTATCACAGTATTATCAGATCGTCAGAAGCATGTATAGCTTCAACAAAGGAAATTTTGTCAATAGCAAGAAAATACAATACTAGGTTTCATCTTTTGCATGTATCTACAGGTGAAGAAGCAGAATTGTTTCATAATACTGAGCCTTTTCGTTCAAAAAGGTTAACCGCAGAGACCACTTTACATCATTTGCATTTTAATACAAATGATTATGAACGTTTAGGAAATTTAATCAAATGGAATCCTGCTGTAAAGTCTGAACTTGATAATCAAGACTTATTAGAAGCGCTTCATGATAATAGAATTGATATTGTTGCTACAGATCATGCACCACATGCCTTAGGTGAAAAAATTGGGTTATATGATACTGTTAAGCCTGGTGGCCCAATGGTTCAACACGCTTTACAAGCAGTTTTGGAGTTCTATTTTAAAGGGAAGCTCACACTTAATCAAGTTGTTCAAAAAACAAGCAACAATGTTGCAGACTTATACAGAATCAAAGACCGTGGGTATATCAGAGAAGGATATTATGCAGATTTAGTTTTAGTTGATTTAAATCGTCCATTTAAAGTGACAGAGGAAAATATTAAATATAAATGTCAGTGGTCGCCTTTCTTAGGATACACTTTCAATTCTTTAATAGATACTGTTTTTGTAAATGGAAGAAAGGCCTATTCAAAACAAAATTTGACTACTGAGTTTACAGGTAAGCGATTAAAATTTGAAAAAATAAGATAATCTATCAATGGATGCAGCTGCTAATTTTCAGGTCTTGTTATCAAATATTACGAATCCTACTTTACTGTTTTTTATATTAGGCATAGTAGCTTTTCTAATTAAAAGTGATTTAGAGATACCAGCACCATCTATAAAATTTATCTCTCTTTACTTGTTATTTTCAATTGGTTTCAAAGGAGGACAAGAATTACAGCATAGTGAGTTTACAAGGGAGATTTTTTATTCCTTAATTTTTGGAGCTCTTCTTGCGTCTGTGATTCCTCTTTATACATTCTTTGTAATCAAGAACAGGGTTGGTATTAGTAATGCTGGGGCAGTCGCTGCATCATATGGTTCTGTAAGTGCGGTAACCTTTGTTTCTGCAGCAACATTTTTAGAAATGCAGTCAGTCCATTTTGGCGGACACATGATTGCAGTTATGGCATTCATGGAGTTTCCTGCAATTATTATGGGGTTTATTCTCATCAAAAAATTTGAAAAAGACAATAAGTCTCAGGTGAGTTTTGCTAGCATAATTAAACATGCTATTTCGAATGGAAGTGTTTTGATGATTATGGGTAGTCTCTTGATTGGTATTATTTCTGATTCTCGTCAGGCTGAAGGTATTAAGCCTTTTACGAATGACATATTCAAAGGATTTTTAGCTATTTTTTTACTAGAAATGGGGATGATTACTGCAAAAAGATTTTCAACATTCAAGCAGCATGGATTATTTGTCTTCTTATTTGCAATTATAATTCCTTTAATCAATGGATGTTTTATTGCCTTTGTTAGTGATATCATCACTCAAGATGTAGGCAATCGTTTTATTTTTTCCATCCTTGCTGCAAGTGCATCTTATATTGCAGTTCCAGCAGCAATGCGATTAGCAGCACCTAAATCAGATCCTGGTTTATATATTCCAATGGCATTAGGCGTTACCTTTCCTTTCAATATCACCATAGGGATGCCACTGTATTATTTGATTATAGGGTTACATTAATTGTTGGATATATAGGCATCAAATACTGTCCTTATGAAAAGGGCACTTACTTTTTTGAGGGGAGGTCTCCCAAGCTTTGTGATTGTAGTAGAAATTTGGAGTGATAACCTCATTGTTATATTCTTGGTGGAACACTTTTAGTGCTGAACCTGATAGCGGAGGGACAATCCAACTCCAATCAGCTTTTACTGCTCTGCCTTCAGCTTCTTCATTACGAATAAATTTCATGAATTGTTCTGATGCTGCATGGTGGTCGGCCAGTGTTACTCCAGCTTTTTGAAAAGAATAATGTACAGCTTCGTTTAATACTACCAA
>JBDLUR010000165.1:0-4285 GCA_039805205.1 Bacteroidota bacterium | reverse complement strand
AATTTATGGGCAAGATTACAAAATGCGGAAAGAGCATATGATGCTTTAAAAACGATCCTTGCTTATTATCCTGCTGATAAAAATGAAGTAAAAATGGCTGGGGGCGGTACGTATCCTAATTTGATGGATGCTCATCCGCCATTTCAAATTGATGGAAATTTTGGCGCAACTGCAGGTATCATCGAAATGCTTGTACAAAGTCACGATGGAGAAATTTTATTATTACCAGCACTTCCCGAGCAGTGGAAAACGGGCAGTATAAAAGGTGTCAAAGCAAGGGGCGGCTACACATTAGATATAGCATGGAATGAAGGGAAATTGATTAGTGTAAAAATTGCTCCTACGAAGGGAGGTAAAACCAAGTTGGTTTACAAGGATAAAATTTGGGAACTCAATACGAGTAAAGAAGTAGTGATTACGTTGTAGTCTTCATTTCATTTCAAGTAGCTAATTTGTCTTATTTTCAAGTATTAAATAAAAAGCATGAGTAAAGTTATTGTTGCTGGTGGTGGCGTGATTGGATTATGTGCAGCCTATTACATGAAGAAGTCGGGGCATGATGTTGTTGTGATTGATCAAGGTAATTTAAAACAGGGCACCTCTTTTGGTAACGCAGGATACATTTGTCCTAGTCATTTTATTCCTCTGGCCTCACCCGGAATCGTTGCCAAGGGTCTACAATGGATGTTGAGTTCAACTTCACCTTTTTATGTTAAACCCAGGTTAGATTTGGATCTTATAAAGTGGGGATTGACTTTTTGGAAGCGTTCTGGAAAATCAACCATGGAAAAAAATGCTCCACATCTTAATAACATCTTACAATTGAGTAGAACGCTGACTGCTGAAATGAGAGATGAATTAGGGAATAGTTTTCATATGGAGGAGAAGGGGTGTTTGATGTTGTATAAGTCGGCCGTAACTGAAAAACATGAAATTGAAATGGCTGAAGAAGCCGCTCATTTTAATATTCAAACAAGAATTTTATCAGCAAAAGAAGTTCAAGCGCTTGAGCCTGATGTAGAAGTAAATGTAAAAGGTGGAGTACTGTATCCATTAGATGCACATTTGCATCCTGGTGAATTAATGGACACTTTGCATGAGCAATTAGCAAAAAGTGGTGTAGTCTTTCAGCTAGAGACTAGAATACTTGGATTTGAAAAAAGAGGAAGAAAGGTAACTAAGGTACTCACCGACAAAGGAGATTTTACAGGAGATGAAGTTGTTATTGCAACAGGTTCTTGGTTATCTGGTATTCTCAAAGATTTAGAAATTGATGTATTGTTACAAGCTGGGAAGGGGTACAGCATGACTTTTGAAGATATACCCAAAAATTTACATTATCCTTCCATTTTGGTAGATGATAGAGTGGCAATGACACCGATGGGTGCAGATTTAAGAATGGGTGGTACAATGGAAATTAGTGGAATAGGTTCAAAAATGCTCATCAAAAGAGTGCAGTCGATATACAAAGCAGCCAAAAATTATTTTCCAGATTTGCAGGTCAGCTTTCCCTCAGCTGATAAAGTATGGCATGGACTTCGTCCCTTGAGTCCTGATGGATTACCATATATAGGAAGACATTCCAAATACGATAATCTTGTGGTTGCAGGTGGACATGGAATGCTTGGTATTTCTTTGGCTGCAGGTTCAGGTAAATTAATTGATGAAATTGTGAGTGGACACAAATTGTCAATGGATATTTCAGCATTTAATGTAGAACGCTAAAAAAATTAAACATCCCTTTTATGAGAAAGAATTTATTTATAGCCTTGTCCTTGATTTGTGCAGTTAACGTAACGAAGGCACAAAGTTTAAATTTGTTGTGGTCAACCGATTCTACTATGCGTGTACCTGAATCTGTCTACCATGATGAAAAGACAGGAAAGATTTATGTTTCAAATATTGAGGGGAAGGGAGCTTGGGATAAAGATGGGAGAGGGTCAATTTCTATCATTACTGCTTCAGGAAAGATATTGAGCCCTTATTGGGTGACTGGCTTACATGCTCCAAAGGGAATGGGAATGTTTCAAGATTTTTTAATTGTAGCAGATGTTGATTCCGTTGTCATCATTGAGCCTATCAGGGCACAGATTGTCAAGAAAATTTATATTGAAGGAGCACAGGCTTTAAACGATCTAACAGTCGATAAGCGTGGCAATATTTATGTGTCTGACTCAAAAACCAAGAAAATCCACATGATTGATGGATTGAAACTAGATGTTTCTTTATATCTCGATGGTTTGAAAGGTCCTAATGGTCTGTTGTTTGTCGATCGTACCCTCTATTTTGTTGATGCAGGAGGGTTTTATAAAGCAGGAAAAGACAAGCAAAAGATTTTGATAGTTGATGGATTAGAAGGAGGAACAGATGGGATTGAACAAATTGACGAAGAGAATTTTTTAATTTCTTGTTGGTCGGGTACCATCTACCATGTGAATCTTAAGGGAGAGAAGAAGCTATTGCTTGATACCAGAACCGGACAAATTAATGCAGCGGATATTGGATATGACAAGAAAAAGAAAATAGTGTATGTTCCCACTTTTTACAAGAATACTGTGATGGCCTATCAGCTTGCACAATAGTGCATACTTGATTTATTCATTTAGTCTCTGAAGGAGATAATAAATAACGGGCGGCAGAGGATCTGCCGCCCGTATCATTTTCTAGTTTAAAATAAAGCTGAGGTTTAGTTGAATAGCTTTTCTGTTTATTTCATTTTACCTTCTAGATAGGCAATCATTTCAGTGTTATTGGCTGCTTTCAACTTATTCATGATTCCTTGAAGAATGAATCCATTGATGTAGGGCATTACTTGTTCTTTAAGGCTGGTAGGAATTTCATTTCTGAATTGAATAATCAAATCGATTGATGTTTTAATGCGGTCGTTACTTTTCATGCTTCCGGCCATATCAGCAATTTGTTGCATGAGCATGAACTTCTCATTGGTAAGTCCAAGTGATGTAAACTTACTCGTCAGCTTGTTAAATATCTCTTCATTACCCGAAGCAATCAATATTTTATTCACTGCGACTTCTAAATCTCCTTTGGTTGATGAAGCTGATTGTTTTGTGGCTTCCGTTAAGGCAGCAAGTGAATCTACTTTGCTAAGTGCAATAAGTGCTGCTCCAGAAACACTATAAGAAGAATCGTTTACAAATGATTGATATAAGGTGCCATATCCTTTATTATTTGTATTTCCTAAGGCTGCTAGCATACTTGCTTTAACAGGACGGTTCTTTTCTGATGAAACAAGTGATGCAATCTTTTTTTCAAAAACCTCTCTTTGGTTTTCTTTTTTCAAGTCAATTTTCGAAAGTGCTAGTGCTCTTATACCATGGAAAGAATCTGCAATGGCATCAAGTAACAATGCTTTGGCTTTTGGATCATCCATTTTTCTTCCACAGAATTCAACAGCCTCTCTTCTATCCATATAATTGCCTGCATTGTAATATTGGTGTATATAATTGTCTATGTTTTTATTTTCTGTTTTTTCAGCTAACAATACCTTGTCACCATCAAAGTTGATGAGGTCAGGTTTGGTTTCACTGGCAAAATAAAAGGTATCTGTTGCGTTTTCAATCCACACCATATTTCTAGTCTTGTTTTTCCCTTGATAGACATCGATGTAGGTTGGGATTCTAAAAGTTTTTCCAGTATTCTGGGTTTGTTTTACAACAACCATTGCTTGTTTTTTATCTTGTTGGTAGCTGTAGTTGATGTTTAATTTAGGATGTCCGTTTCCAAAATACCATTGATTGAAAAACCAAGTGAGGTCTTTTCCGCTTACTTCTTCTAATGCTAATCTAAGGTGATGTGCCTCGGCTGATTTGAATTTGTTGGTTGTAAGGTAAACGTTTAAGCCCTTGAAAAATGCACTATCTCCCAGGTAGTTTCTGAGCATGTGTAAAATTCTTCCACCCTTTGAATAGCTTACAGCATCAAACATATCTTCTCTGTCTGCATAGTAAAAACGTACCAAATCTTTTTTAGCATTATCACCTTGTAAATAACTCCTCATGCCAGTGTAATTTTCTGCATCACCTGCATCCTTTCCATATTTATATTCAAACCAAAGTGTTTGGCTGTAATCAGCAAATGATTCATTTACGGTAAGGTTACTCCAGCTTTCTGCAGTTACATAGTCGCCAAACCATTGGTGAAAAAGCTCATGTGCAATAGTCCCTTCCCATCTGTTCTCGTCGGTCAGTTCTCTAGCATCTTGTTGAGCAAATTCTTGGTGCAGGGTAGCAGTAGTGTTTTCCATCGCGCCTGCTACATAATCTCT
>JBDLUR010000164.1:0-6237 GCA_039805205.1 Bacteroidota bacterium | reverse complement strand
TTCAGAACCGCGACTGGCAAATTTGCTAAAGTAGAAATCCTTAATTATTACAAAGGTGGTACTACACCAGCAGCGACTGATCCAGATGCAGTTAAAATTTACACTCAGCGTTATTATACCTTCAAGTTTGCTTATCAAGCTGATGGTACTACCAGCTTCAAATAATAGTCTTGGGTTATGGGTTTAATCCTTAAGGGGTTTGTAAGCATGCTTACAAACCCCTTAAACTTTTCTATCTTTGCGCCTTTGAAATTACTATGCAATCTAGTTATAAGGAATACGGACAATTGAATCTTCCTGCGTTTGAGCGGGAGATGTTAGCTACATGGGACACTGAGCAGTCGTTTTTAGAAAGTATCAAACACAGAGATGGAGCAAAGCCCTTTGTGTTTTATGAAGGACCGCCCAGTGCCAATGGAATGCCTGGTATTCACCACGTTATTTCCAGGACCTTAAAAGACATGGTTTGTCGTTATAAAACCATGAAAGGTTTTCAGGTAAAAAGAAAAGGTGGTTGGGATACCCATGGATTACCTGTAGAGTTAGGGGTAGAGAAAGAGTTAGGTATTACTAAAGAGGATATTGGCAAAAAAATTACAGTCGCTGAATACAACCAGAAATGCCGTGAAGCGGTATTGCGTTACAAGGATAAATGGGATGATATTACCCGAAAAATGGGTTATTGGGTTGATTTAGACAACCCTTATGTTACCTTCGAAAACGATTATATTGAATCGCTCTGGTGGTGCCTGAAGACATTGTACAACAAGGGATTGCTTTACCAAAGTGTGAGCATTCAGCCCTATTCACCAGCTGCTGGTACTGGTTTGAGCTCACATGAATTGAACCAGCCAGGTACCTACAAGGATGTAAAGGATACTTCTGCTGTTGCTCTTTTCAAGATCAATGCAGAAAAAAATAGCACACATATTGGTCAGCAACAAATAAACCAATGGGTAGGTCATTCGGTTCCGGTTTATTTTATGGCATGGACCACTACGCCTTGGACTCTTCCATCAAATTTAGGTTTAACAGTAGGTGGGTCTATTGAGTATAGTCTTGTCAAAACATTTAATCCTTATACTGGGGATCAAATCCACGTTATTTTAGCAACTGCCTTACTCGGTAAATTTTTCAAAGCAGAAGCAGCTGAACTTTCATTCGAAGAATTCAAGGCAGGAGACAAACTTATTCCTTGGAAAGTATTGGGAACATTAGTTGGAGCAGAGGTTGAGGGCATGTATTACGAACAACTCATGCCAGCAACAGCCAATTCATTGGAAACTATTTTATCTATATCACCAGATGCAGATCCTTTCAAAGTTGTTGTTGGTGATTTTGTAACTACAGAAGATGGAACGGGTATAGTGCATACTGCTCCTGCGTTTGGTGCAGATGACTTTAAAGTAGGAAAGAAGAATAATTTAGGAATTCTTACACTTGTTGATAGAGAGGGAAAATTTGTAGAAGGGTTGGGAGAATTTAGTGGTAGGTATGTGAAGAACTACAAAAATGATGAACAATATATTGATGTCAATGTAGACATCTGCGTTCAATTGAAGAAAGACGGTAAGGCATTTAAAGTAGAAAAATACGAGCACAACTATCCTCATTGTTGGAGGACCGACAAGCCCATTTTATATTATCCATTAGATGCTTGGTTCATCAAGACCACTGCTTTGAAAGACCGAATGGTTGAATTGAATAAAACGATTCAATGGAAGCCAAAATCTACTGGTGAAGGTCGATTTGGCAATTGGTTGGAAAACATGGTGGATTGGAACCTTAGTAGAAGTAGATTCTGGGGAACTCCGCTTCCAATTTGGAGGACAGAAGATGGTGCTGAAGAAATTTGTATTGGTTCAGTAGAGGAACTCAATAATGGCATTTATCATGCAGCTTCGGTTTTAGGTGGAAATACGAATGAAGCCTTTTTAAAAGATGGTATACAAGATTTGCATAAACCATATGTAGATGATGTAGTGTTGGTAAGCGCATCGGGTAAACCCATGAAACGCGTTCCAGATTTAGTGGATGTTTGGTTTGATAGTGGCGCTATGCCTTATGCGCAGTGGCATTATCCGTTTGAGAACAAAGCCATGGTTGAAAGTGGCGAAGCATTTCCTGCTGATTTTATCGCAGAAGGAGTAGATCAAACCCGTGGTTGGTTCTATACGCTTCATGTGTTGGGTACTTTATTATTCGACAGTGTTGCTTATAAGACAGTCGTTTCAAATGGATTGGTGCTGGATAAGAACGGGAACAAAATGAGTAAGCGTTTGGGTAATGTTGTTGATCCATTCGCAACCATTGATACTTATGGAGCAGATGCTACAAGATGGTATTTGATTACCAATGCATCTCCTTGGGATAATTTAAAATTTGACCTCGAGGGTATTAAGGAAGTCCAAAGAAAATTCTTTGGTACATTATACAACACCTATCAATTCTTTGTGCTTTATGCAAATGTAGATGGGTTTACTTACAAAGAGTCTGATGTGCCATTTGCAGACCGCCCAGAGATTGACAGATGGATCTTGTCCAGTCTTCAAACGCTGGTTAAGGTTGTCAACAAGCACATGGATGAGTATGAGCCAACCCTTGCTGGTCGTGCAATTGATGAGTTTGTGGATGAGTTACTCAGTAACTGGTATGTAAGGTTGTCAAGAAGAAGGTTTTGGAAAGGTGAATACGGAACTGATAAGATAAGTGCCTATCAAACGCTGTATACTTGTTTGATGACAGTATCGAAACTGGCAGCACCCATTTCTCCATTTTTTACTGATTCTATTTTCAGAAACCTGAATCAGGTAACTGGACAAGAAACTGTTACTTCTATCCATCATGCCGACTATCCAACAGCTAATGAAGCTTGGATTGATTTGGCTTTGGAAGAACGCATGTCTATGGCTAAAGAGTTCTCTTCACTGGTTTTATCCATCAGAAAGAAAGTCAATATTAGGGTGCGTCAGCCTCTCCAGAAATTATTAATTCCTATTTCATCTGAACAGATGAAGCAACAATTGGAAAAAGTAGAGGATTTGATTTTGGCTGAGGTAAATGTAAAAGAGATGCAATATTTGCCGGCAGACAATGATTTTATCAAGAAGAAGGTCAAGCCAAATTTTGTCATTTTAGGGAAGAAGTTAGGGGCTAAGATGAAATCAGCTGCTTCCGTCATAACGGCACTAGATCAGCAGTCGATTAGAAAATTAGAGCAAGAAGGACAGCTTGCCATATCCTTAGAAGGGGAAATAGTGGAAATTTTAAGGGAGGAGGTAGAGATTCAAAGTGAGGATGTTGAAGGATGGTTGGTGGCCTCCAGGAATGCGTATACAGTCGCTTTAGACGTATCTGTGACCCCGGAACTTGAAAATGAGGGCAATGCAAGAGAGTTGGTGAACAGGATACAAAAAATACGAAAGGATCAAGATTTGGAATTAACTGATCGGATAATTGTGGAAATTCAGTCAGATCCTGATTTGGACAATTCATTTACAGATTTTAATGCGTATATTTGCGCCGAAATTTTAGCTGACCAGGTCTTGCTGAAGCAAGGTTTAACAGAAGGTGTTGAAACAGAGATCAATGGTAAAATGCTGAAGATCAATGTTATAAAAAAAGGTTAAGAATTATGGCAACAAAGAAACCGGCACCAACAAAGAAAGTGGCTCTTGCGAAGAAAGCAGCTCCAGCAAAAAAATCAGCACCAGCTGCTAAAGCAGTAGTTACAAAAAAAGCTACTAAGCCTGCTGTTAAAGCGGTACCACAAAAATCAGCTCCTTCAAAGAAGTCAGCACCTGCTAAGGTTGCTCCTAAAAAAGCACCAGCAAAAGCTGCAGTTGCCACTAAACCCGTTGTTAAACCTGCGCCTAAAAAGGCAGCTCCAGCAAAAGAGGCTCCTAAAAAAGCTGCTCCAGCTAAGCCAGCTGTTAAGTCGGCTCCAGTTAAAGAGGTAAAGCCAGCTGCAAAGCCAGCTCCAGCTCCTAAGGCTCCTGTACCTGCTAAAGCTGCAAAACCAGAAGCAAAGCCAGCACCTAAAGTTGCAGCTCCTAAGGCTCCAGTGCCTGCTAAAGCTGCTAAAGCTGCTAAGCCAGCTCCAGCGCCTAAGGCTCCTGTACCTGTAAAAGCGGCTAAGCCAGTTAAAAAGGTACCGGCAATTGCTCCTGAAATTAGATTTGCAGAAACAAGCAAAGCTGCAGCAAGTCCTGCTGAAGTTAGAAAAGCACTTAGAGCAAAAGAGGCAAAAAAAGACCTTAAGCCAGTCCCGATGCCAAAAATTAATACCAAATCAGCTCGCAAATACGAACCTGAATTTACCAGGTCGGTTTTAGATACAAAAGAGGAGCCTATTCAAACTGGACCAACTCAACGCTATTCTGATGTTGAATTGTTGGAATTCAAAGAATTGATCCAAAATAAACTCAATGCTGCCAAACAAGAACTAGCTTACTTAAACGGATTGATTACTAGAAAAGATTCGATGAGTGGTGAAGATTCTGATACTCGTTACATGACTATGGAAGATGGCAGTTTGAGCATGGAGCGCGAACAATTGAGTCAAATGGCTAGTCGCCAAATCGATTTTATCGAAAAATTGGAGAAAGCCATGATGAGAATTGAAAACAAGACTTATGGCATTTGCAGGGTAACCGGCAAATTAATTGATAAGGCTCGTTTAAGAGCGGTTCCACATGCTACTTTGAGTATGGAAGCAAAGACTGGTATGAACAAACCAGGTCCTAGTTTCTAGTTACTACCTCATTTCCTGCATTGCTACCAATTTACTGTAGATGCCATTTTGGGTAATCAAATCTTCATGCTTGCCCCTTTCTGCAATCATCCCTTTATCAAGGACAATGATTTCATCTGCGTGACGAACAGTGGATAGTCGGTGTGCGATTATGATGCTCGTTCTGTCTTTCATCAAGTGATTGATAGCGTCTTGCACCCATTTTTCACTTTCGGTATCTAATGAGGATGTTGCTTCATCTAGAATGAGAATAGGAGGATTTTTAAGCACGGCTCTTGCAATAGTAACTCTTTGTTTTTCACCACCACTTAACTTGGATCCACGATCTCCCACGAGTGTTTGGTAGCCTTCTTCTTTTCTTTGAATGAACTCGTGGGCGTTTGCAATTTTTGCAGCTTGTTCAATTTGTTCAGGTTGCGCATGAAGATTACCAAGTGCGATGTTGGCTTCAATCGTGTCATTAAATAGAATAGGTTCTTGAGTTACAATACCCATGAGGTTTCTAAGGTCTTCCATTTTGAAGCGCTTAATGTTCACGCCATCAATCAATACTTCGCCAATGGTAGCATCATGAAATCTTGGAATAAGATCTGCTAAGGTTGATTTTCCTGCACCTGATGAACCAACAAGTGCAATGGTTTGTCCTTTTTTGATATGGAGGTTTATATTTTGCAAGATGGTTCTATCTTGGTAAGCAAAACCAACATTCCTAAGCTCAATAGATTCATTGAATCCATTGATCGCAATTGGGTTAGGGTCTTCTTTAACTGATTGTTCTTCCTTAATCAATCTTTGAATGCGTTCAATACTGGCAGCTCCTTTTTGAATATTATAAGAAGCTGTGCTAAAGGCTTTGAGCGGATTAATGATTTGTGTGAAGATGGCAATAAAAGTGAGAAAATCCGGACCGTTTAATGCGAAACTTTTATTCAAGACTAGTGAACCACCATAATACAATACACAACAAACCGCTACAATACCCAATGTTTCAGATACAGGTGAGGCAAGATCTCTTCTGCGTATAGTGTGGTTTTTTATTTGTAGTAATTCGGTGTTTTCTTTTTTGAATTTATCTAATTGTTGTTGCTCTGCATTAAATGCTTTCACCACCCTGATGCCGCCCAATGTTTCTTCAATTGTACTGAGAATTTCACCTAGTTTGATTTGAACGCTGTTGGATACTTTTTTTAGTGATCGACCAATTCTACCAATGATAAGGCCTGCAACGGGAAGAAAAAGCAGCAAGAACAAGGAGAGTTCTGGACTCAGGTTGATCATTGCGAATAGGTAGAGTGCAATCAGAATAGGCTCACGGAAAAAACTTTCAAGAAAACTAATGGCAGAAAACTCAACATCTTGTAGATCGTTGGTGAGTTTGCTCATGATGTCGCCTTTTCTTTGTTCGTTGAAAAAACCAACAGGTAGTTGAAGGATTTTCGTGAACATATCCGTGCGCATATCATTGATGATATTGTTGCGGATAG
>JBDLUR010000163.1:0-2584 GCA_039805205.1 Bacteroidota bacterium | reverse complement strand
GTAATGAAACCGCCATTTGTCCAATTTGTGGGTTGGCATGGTAAAGGAAATATTTTTCATCCGGTTTGTCACCATTCGTCTGCGCTTGCTTGTATTCATTGATGATGGATACAAGTAGTTTGTTGTCGAATAGATCTTCTAACCCATCTTTTTCTATTTCATTAAAAATATAATTAGCAACATTTGATTCTTCTTCAAATGGTTGATGACCAAATTCAATCAGGGCTCTCACTACTGCCTGCTCATTCATTTCATCTTTGAACAGTAGATCAAGTGTTTGCTCATCTTTTTCTACTTCTTGGGTATTTCTTTCAACTTCTTCTGTTGCTCTTTGAAACTTCTTCTCATCTTTTCCCTGCTTATCGACAGCAAATTTTTTCACTAAGGCTGTGAGCCCCTGTTCATCAACTTTAAGAATAGAGGAGCATCGTTTGATGTAATCTTGCTGCCTGGTAAAGTCCTCAGCCCTATTGAGTTTAGAGATGGATTCAGCTATTTGGTTGACGACCGCAGCTTTCTTGGTGCTATCATTGCCTGCATCGGATAAGGCGACTTCAAGTTGAAAAAGGATAAAATCCTTTTTGTATTGGTTGATGAAATTCCTGAATTCTTCAGCACCAACTTTTTTGACATAGCTGTCTGGGTCTTCATTATCTGGTATCAATACCAGCTGTACGTTAAGTCCCTCTTCTATTGCCAAGTCTAATCCTCTCAAAGCCGCTTTTACACCGGCTTTATCACCATCATAAATGATGGTCAGGTTGTTGGTGTATTTCTTAATTAACCTGAGTTGATCAATGGTAAGAGAGGTTCCACCAGAAGCGACTACATTTTCAATACCCGCTTGGTGCATGGCAGTTACATCCGTATAGCCTTCCACCAAATAGCATTCATCAAATTTGTCTATTGGATGTCTTGCGAAATATGAGCCATAAAGAATTCTGCTTTTAACATAAAGCTCATTCTCCGGAGTGTTGATGTATTTAGGACCTCTGTCAGAACTTCCAATTACCCTTGCTCCAAATCCTATGATTTTACCACTTTGGTTTTGAATAGGGAATATAATTCTACCTCTGTAATTATCGAAGAGCTGACCATCTCGTTCTGTGGTGAGTCCGCTCTTCTTTAAAATCTCTTCACTGTATTGTTGTTGCAACGCAGCTTTGGTAAACGCATCGCGTTGGTTCAAGCAATAGCCTATCTGAAACTTTTCAATGGTGGCGTCACTGAAGCCTCTCTCTTTCAAATAGGTAAGTGCAATATCTTTTCCCTCTTCATTATCGACTAATTGTGAGGCAAAATATTTTGCCGCAAACTGGTTGAGGATATGGAGACTGTCAGCGGTTTGTTGTTGTTCTTTGTATTCCGGACTCGTTTCAGTCTCTACAATTTCAATATTATAGCGATTGGCTAACCATCTTAGTGCTTCGACATAAGAATATTTCTCATGCTCCATGACGAAGCCAATGGCATTACCACTCTTGCCGCAGCCAAAACATTTGTAAATTTCTTTACTGGGTGATACTGTAAACGATGGTGTTTTTTCATTGTGGAAGGGGCAGTTGCCTATGTAGTTGGTTCCTCTTCTCTTTAGTTTTACAAAGGATCCAACGATATCATAAATATCGATCCTGCCCTGTATCTCCTGTATGGTTTCTTTTGCTATCAACTGCTCTTCTTGAACAGGTGAAATTAATAGAAAAAGACCTCATCGACAAAAACCCAGCCTTTTTCACCCTTTCCGCCATGCCAACTGGGCAATGATTGGATGTTAATGGCCTCTATTTCGATGTATTTGTATTTGCCTTTTTCAATAGGTACAATATAGGGGATGACTCCATTCGAACGGTATCTTATTGGCATTTTCGGACGAATTGATCCAATCATCTTCATTTTTTTGGGGTTATCACCTCCCCAAATAATAATTTTCGTTGGAGGGAAAACATAAGCTCCTGTATTGTCTGCAGCACTCAAAACGATTTTCGATTTGATGTTTTCATCTTTGAAATAAAAACCAGTTTTAAAGGAGCGGTCTTTGTAACCCAACCAATTTAAATTTAAAATTTCTGGGAAGCCCTTTTTTAAATCAGTTAAAACTGTTTGAGCGTTCTTGTCGTATTTTTCTGCAGGCTTGTTTATCAATCGCACTGAATCTACATGGTAGCCTTTCTGGAAAAATGTATAATCAGATGCGTCACTGCTGATCCATCCTGGTCGTGTTGCAATGGCTATTATTCTTGTTATTTGCGAAGACGTCACTGGAGTTTTATAGGTTATTCCGGTAACTGAATCTGGGGTGCTACCATCGGTTGTATATTTGATAATCACACCTGGAAGAGGATGTTTTAGCGTAATGTTTTCATTAGCACCAATGATCATTTGATCCGTATTCAATGGTTTGGGAGGAGTTAGCTTCAGTACTTCATTTTTGTCAGGTATATAACCTAAGTCCCAATTGATTGCAGGAATATTTTTCTTGAGTGAAGCAAGATCGGCTTCATTGATTTTTGTGTTCCATAGATAGATGGTTTTGATGCTACTTTTGGTTAAACCATTCAAAGCTTTGATATCTATTGTTGTTCCT
>JBDLUR010000162.1:0-3031 GCA_039805205.1 Bacteroidota bacterium | reverse complement strand
TCACTGAACACAGCAAAGGTTGCAGATGATGCATTTGATTCATATTTGAGCGTATCATGTCCTGGTTGTATGAGTTTGACATACGCTACTGAATCAACTGCAATTTTCTCATTGACGATCGACTTAAATGATTCCTGAACAACAGCTGTAGTCTTAGCATTGAAGGTGTCCAATGCCATCATTTCAGCTTTGGCATCTTTTGCCCAAACGATATTGTTCACTAACCAAGCAGCACCTAAGGCCTCTGGATTTACAGAAGGATAGGGGTTACCCGTTGAATCAGTAGTGATGATATACTTGGTGTCAAGCATGTTCAACACCTGAAGATTGAGCGGTTGTTTGGCCAATTGATTTTCAATCAAATCTTGATAGATGCTCAGCTTGGCAGCATGGTATCCACCTATCGAACGATGGTGGTAAGAAGTGATAGCGTCATTGAAAACATCTTGTGTTAAATTGAATACCCTGAAGTGATTGTCTTTGTCCTGCAAGATTTGTTGATCTGCTGGCGTAGTTGCAAAAGAACTTTCGTATTCTTCTGGTTCTAAAAATTTATCGGCATTTAAATACCTGCTACTCACACCTAGCATATCAAATGCTGTTAATGCAATAAGCGAAGCAATAGCTGCTGTTTTGTTGAATAGTCCCTTGTTGTAGAGATAGATGAGCATAAACGCAATGGCAACCAATAAGGCTGTCCTGGTAAGGTCATCACCAAATAGTTTTTTTCTATCTTCTGCAACTGCATTAACAATATCTGACCCAAAAGATGGATCGCCTTGTGCCATGGTAGATAGCTGTTGTTGTATGGCTCTATCATTAGCCGTTTTGTATTCTAGGCTGGTATACATGAATACAGCAATAGCAAGAATACCCGCTGTGATGTAAGCGGATAATTTGAGCTTTTTCAATAATTCTTCCTTGCTTAACTCACCGCTAAATATTTTATTCAAAGCAAGAATGGCCATTAATGGAATAGTCATTTGAGGAATAACCAAGGTCATGGAAGGTGCTCTGAATTTATTATACATGGGCAAATGGTCAAATAAGAACGTGTTGAAACCAGCTAGGTTCTTTCCCCAAGACATCATGATGGCTAATACGGTAGCGCCTAAAATCCACCACTTGTAAGGGCCTTTTATGAGTAGCATACCCATTACAAAAAGAAAACAAAGTACTGCTCCTAAGTATACCGGACCAGAAGTGCTGGGCTGTGGACCCCAATAAGCTGGGAATGCACCATACAATTGATTGCCCAACTGCTGTGGTACACCTTTATCATTTATTGTTTGAATCAATTTTGCATCTTCTCCTAAAAGTTGAGAAGCGCCTCCGTAAACATTAGGGACCATTAATGTCATTGTCTCTCCAATGCCGTAGCTCCAAGCAAAAGCATATGCAGTATCTAGTCCACCTTTATTCGCTTCTTGTCGTGTTGTATCTTTTGTGTTGATAGAAGATTGACCACCTCTAATGGTTGCTTTCGAATAATCGAATGTTGTAAACAACATTACCGCATTGGTAAATAAGCCAATGCAACCCGCAGCTATAGCAATTAATGTAGGCTTGAAAAAAGTAGAGATTTCTTTTTTTCTTATGGCGTCAATCAATAAGGCTACACCAAGTACGATAGCCAGAATAAGGAAATAATAAACAATCTGGTAGTGGTTGTGAGAAATAAGTACTGAACTGAAAATGGCAGTGAGTAAAGCGCCTATCCAATATTTTTGTTTGTATACCATTACAATTGCGCCAAGGAGGGCAGGTACATAGGCCATAGATAGCATCTTCGTATCATGTCCCACTGCTACTATGATGGAAGAATAGGAGGCATATGCATATCCTAGTGCGCCAATGATCGATATCCATGGATTGACACCAAATGCAAAGCCTAGAAAATAAAATCCTAGAGCTGCTAAAATGAAAAACCGAAATGGTTTCGGAATAAATAAGGAGAAAGCTTCATTGGCATAATAAGGAAGAACGTTGTTGTTGTTTGTCGCAATTTGGTAGCCAGGCATACCACTGAACATGCTGTTGGTCCATAAAGGAGCTTGTCCATTGACCTCTTTATAATCAGCAATATCCTTGCTCATTCCTTTCCAGTGAATGATATCACTTTGTTGCAATACTTTTCCTTCCAAGGCAGGTCTGCAAAAGACCAAAGCAATCAACACGAAAATGCCTATCGCCGCAAAATGGGGGAGTAACGATTTGAAGTTCAATGGTTTCATCAAAACTTGATTTTTTTCAATTTGCACAAAGATATTGATTTCAGAGGAGCATAATCTTCTCCAAAAACCCTAAATTAAGGCTAAATATAAGCTATGAGTTTCATAAAAGAGTTCAAACAATTCGCTCTTAAAGGCAATCTTGTCGATATCGCTGTCGCCTTTGTAATGGGAGGTGCTTTTGGGAAAGTAGTATCTACGTTTACAGAGAAATTGATTGCACCAATAATTGGCTTGCTTACAGGCGGTTCAAATTTCTATGACAAAAAGCTCGTATTGAAATCTGAAGTAAATGAGGTTGTAGATCCATCAGGAAAAATTATCATAGCGCATGGCGATGAAGTCGCCTTGGAATGGGGTGCTTTCGTTACCGTAATTATAGATTTTATCATTGTAGCATTTGTGATGTTCTTGATTATCAAAGCCATTAATGCTCTTAAGAAAAAAGAACAGGCAGAGCCAACACCTTTGTCAAAAACAGATGAATTGCTGACTGAAATCAGAGATGCTTTAAAAAAGCCTTAGTTGCTATTGCTGATAAATTGATTTCACAAGTTCAGCTACAACTTTGTCAATGGGTAAATGAACACAGGACGCATCAAATTCTTGCATCGGAATTAACCTAAAGGTCTCCGTTTCCCCTGTTGCATGGTAAACTGCCATTTGATTTTCGTCAAAGGCAAATGGGGTTTCACGTAACGGTGCTTTTATTTCTTCTAATGGTTTAACGCGGTAATAGATAGAAACAATTTGATGTTCAGGATTGAAGGCAGACATTTGAAAGAAGTCGGTTGTGTATA
>JBDLUR010000161.1:0-3389 GCA_039805205.1 Bacteroidota bacterium | reverse complement strand
CCCAACTTTCGTCGACACCATCTACCGCATAAATTCCCCAATGAACAAAGATGCCCAATTTAGCATCTTGAAACCAGCTCATTTTTGAAGCAATGGACTCAGGATTTATTTTCTGTTGTGCAGATGCATTGAATAAAGACAATAAAAGAAAAAAAGCGCATATCCATTTAGAGAAGTCAGGCAATCGCATACTAGATGATTTACTTCAACTAATTTATTGATATTTTAATTATTGCTCTCAGTTTTCTCTACAACAACAGTAAGGTCTGCGAAATTGACTTGCAATGGCATTGCACCTAAATTAACAATTGCTTTTTTACCTCGGATTTCCGCAAGCGTACCTACTTTACTATTTTGCTTCATCAAGACAAGATCACCCACTTTAGGCACACCACCTATTTCTTTGTATTTAGAATCGAGCTTTGTTTTTACTTTTTCTTTAACCTGCTTTTCTTTTTGGTCAAAAAGAAGGGCATGTAAATTTTTCATCAACATTTTCTTATCCTGCTCAGTTGTAAATCTTCTCCAATCATTGACAATTTGCTTCAGTTTTCTTTCCATGTCTTTGAGGTAGACGAGTTTTTCTTCTGAAACTTTGTTTTGGTGTTTGAGTAGCTCAACCTGTTGAGCATGTCTTTCCCGATCAATTTGCTGGGTAAGTGTTTTCTTTAAGACCTCATTTTCTTTGACTAACTTCTGTAGATCTTTCTCGCGATTTTCTAATTTCCTTAAATCCTGTTCCGTACGGTTGAGTAATTTATCTAGTGTGAAATGGTTTTCATCAACCAATTCTTTGGCTCTATCAATTAATTCTTTGGAAAGACCGATTCTCTCAGCTATTGCAAAGGTGTATGAACTACCAGGCTTGCCTACATTTAGCCTGTACATAGGTAATAGACTTTTCTCATCAAAAGCCATTGCGCCGTTGATGATCCCAGGCGTTTTACTCGCCATTACTTTTAAGTTCAGGTAATGGGTAGTTACAATGCCGAAAGCATGACGTTTAATCAATTGTTCAAGGAATACTTCAGCAAAAGCTCCTCCGAGATTAGGGTCACTACCACTTCCCAACTCATCAATAAAGAAAAGTGTTCTTCCATTAGCATCTTCCATGAAATGCTTCATATTTTTCAAATGAGAACTATATGTGCTCAATTCAAATTCAATGCTTTGGGTATCCCCAATATGGATCATGAGTTGTTTGTAAATACCAAATGAAGATTCAGGATGAGCTGGAACGAGCAAACCCGACTGCACCATCATTTGCAACAACCCTGTAGTTTTTAAACAGACTGTTTTACCACCAGCATTGGGTCCGGATATCAATAAAATCCTATTTCTGTCATCCAATACAAGATCAAGCGGAATAACCGGTTTATTTAATTTCTTGTTGTAGAGCAATAACAAAGGATGATAAGCTTTAACCAGTTTAATACCAGAGCTATCGACTACTTGTGGAAGATGGGCATCCATTTGCAAAGCCAATTTTGCCTTGGCTCTTATGAAATCGAATTCTCCCAATACATCCATGTATTGTTTCAACAAGGGACTTTGAAATGACAATCTAGCTGTTAGCTCTTTTAGAATACGATACTCTTCATCACGTTCATCATTCTCCAAAGAAAAAATTTCATTGTTGATTTCAATAGTCTCTTCAGGTTCAATAAACGAAGTTCTTCTGGTATCACTTTCTCCATGTAAAATACCCTTTACAATACGCTTGTGTTCAGCATATACAGCCAATACTCTTCTACCATTTAAAAAAGATTCTTCTATATCGGCTGTATAGCCTGCTTTTTGCATTTTGTTGAGAATCTTTTCGAATGAACGCCGTTGTTCATTTCTTTTTCTGTACAAGGCCATTCTGATTCTGGCCAAGTCATCAGAAGCTGTATCAACTACCCTAGCATCTTCGCCGATTACACGGTTAATTTCTTCAGTAATCGATTTCTCAAAATGAGTAACCTTTATTACATCATAGAGAGAATTGAAGTTGTACATCCGCTCATCATCAAACCACCTGAAAATACCTTTTATGTTTTCAGCCAAATTGCGGAATAAAATGAAGATTTCACCTGTCAAAACAGCACCGGGAATAGATAAGAGTTTTAACTCCTTTGAAAGGTTAAATACTTGGTCGTGTTGAAATGTCTGACCGGATGCAAGTAATTGCAGATATTGATAAGATTGCCTTAGTTCTTGGTCAATGAATTGTTTCTTGGTATGAATTCTAAGGGCTTCGGCTTTTTGCTTGCCATAAGCGGTGCGGGTCAGTTCCACTAAAAGCGCCCTCACCTTGTCAAATTCCAACTGTATGTATGCCGATTCCGGATATAACCTCATGTTAAACCAATGCTAAACTGAGCGCAAAAATAGTCCTAAAATCACTGGCAAACCCAATTAGATTTAACTTAGGGCAAGAATAAAAAAGGACAAATGAAGAAAACCATTCATCTGCTTGTAGCCTCGTTGTTTTTCCTGACAGCTTGTGCCCAGCAAAAAGCCAAAAAACAAATACCTGTAACTCCTCAAACTAAATCTAAAACTAAATCAATGCATACTGAAACTATTACACTTGGTAACGGCTGCTTCTGGTGTACAGAAGCCATTTTTCAACAAGTTAACGGTGTAACCAAAGTAACAAGCGGTTACAGTGGCGGGCATGTAGAAAATCCAACTTATGAAGAAGTTTGCGAAAAGACTACTGGACATGCTGAAGTCTTACAAGTAGAATTTGATACCACACAGGTTACCATTGATGAAATATTGGAGATTTTCTGGCAAACACATGACCCTACCACATTGAACCGTCAGGGTAATGATGTTGGACCACAATACAGAAGTGTTGTCTTTTACCACAATGATCACCAAAAAGAACGTGCTGAATATTACAAGAAAAAATTAGATGAGAGTGGAGCGTTCAACGATAAAATTGTAACCGCCATCGAGCCATTTAAAAACTTTTATGTGGCTGAAAATTACCACCAGGATTATTACAATAAAAACGGCAATCAACCTTATTGCTATTTTGTAATTCGTCCTAAACTTGAGAAGTTTGAAAAAGCTTTCAAGGATAAAATGAAGAAAAAAGATCAATAATAATTTACACCCCATAACCATGATAAGATTCTTTCTTTTTGTAACAACACTAATGTTGTGCTCTGGTGTTAAAGCACAACTACAGAGTCAGGCTAAATTTTATACCCAACAAGATACCTTAAGAGGATCTTTGGGTGATGGCAGGACCTGGTGGGATGTTCAACATTATGCAGTTTATGTAGAGCCGGATTATGAGAAAAAATCTATTCAGGGGAAGGTTGATATAACAATCAAAGTTCTGGGCAGTGGGACTAAAATGCAAATTGATCTGCAGCAGCCCATGCAATTGG
>JBDLUR010000160.1:0-4700 GCA_039805205.1 Bacteroidota bacterium | reverse complement strand
GCAAGCGTTGATTTGATTTCCTTGAACATGGTTTCTAAGGTTACCAATACATCTACTTTAGGGATGTTTGTTTTTTCGGCAATCTTGTTGATGAGATCTGCTTTTCTCATTGTTAGTACGTTTTAAAATTTACGACCTTTGTTGATATGTTTTAATTTTAGCCCTCAAAACACATTAGTTATCAGGCTAATAGCACTAATAACGTACCGATTCCTATAAAATTGCGTACTTTTTTAGAATTCGCCAAAAAAAACTCACCTAAGTGCTTGAAAAACAATTAAAAGTATGGTTTTTACGCTCACTGAAACAGTGGCATTTGAAGGACAATAAACGACAAATGCCCTGGAAAGGGGAAAAGGATCCTTACAAAATATGGCTTAGCGAAGTTATCCTTCAGCAAACAAGGGTAGAGCAAGGATGGGCCTACTATGAGCGCTTTGTAAAAAAGTATCCTACTGTGCATCATTTGGCACAAGCAGCTGATAATGAAGTTTTTAAGCTCTGGGAGGGTTTGGGATATTATAACAGGTGCAGAAATTTATTGTCGACAGCCAGAACGGTTAGCAGTGAGCTCAATGGCTACTTTCCTACTACTAAAGAGGGTCTGTTAAGCCTCAAGGGAATTGGAAAATATACCGCTGCCGCAATTGGGTCATTTGCATTCGGACTACCACTGGCAGTGGTTGATGGGAATGTTTACAGAATAATTGCTAGGGTATTAGGAATCGATGTGCCCATTGATCAAGCTAAGGGTAAATTATTGTTTGAACAACTAGCAGATGCGTTGCTGGACCAAAAAGATCCGTCAAGCCACAACCAAGCTATGATGGATTTTGGCGCAACAGTCTGCACGCCTAAAAATCCAGGATGTGCTACCTGTCCTTTTGCTGCAAAATGTGTTGCCTTACAAAAGAACCTACAATTTAATCTACCAGTCAAAGCAAAGAAAATAAAAACCAAGGATCGATATTTATACTATTTGATGGTTGACTATAAGTCAGACCGATTGGTGAGAAAGCGTGGTACTGGCGATATATGGAAAGATTTACATGAGTTTTTATTAGTAGAAAAAGACGAACCAGCCGATGAACTATCTTTAAGAAATAGTGCGTTTTGGTCTGCACAGCAAATTTTTTCACCTCATCAAATCCAACATCTTTCAGATCAGTTGATTCATCAACTCACACATCAGAAAATACATTCGCGTATTTTACATGTTAAAATTGATAAGAAAGTAAATATTGAAGGATATCAATGGCTTAGTCGATCTGAATTGGATGAAATTGCTTTTCCAAGATTGATTACCCGGTATTTAGAGCATCTTTGATAGGATATCATCTCCTGCTATTTATGTAAATTTGTTGTATGGTTGTAATGGCTATCTTTTTGTCGGCTTCCTTGTTGATGTTGTTCATGAATTCTGGGGCAGAAATAGCTTTCTTTTCTCTTTCCTACCGTGATGTAAAAAATTTGAGAACCAGACAATATCCAGCTGCTCAAAGAATTTTATCGCTTGTGCAAGAACCACGTTTGTTGATGTCTTCATTGCTCATGGGTAATTTGGTCTTGAGAATTCTTGTTATTTTGTTGTTCAATTATTTGGTTACAGAAGATTTAATTCCGGGAATTACAGGCTTCTTGTTGTTTGTCATTCGATTGTTAATTGCAATAATAGTATTGGTTTTATTTGGTGAATTACTTCCCAAAGTATGGGCCTCTAATAATTATATCAGGTTTGCTTATTACTCCTCAAATTTTGTTTGGCTGAATTATTTACTTTTCAAGCGTCCAGGTAAATGGATGGCAGGTTTAACGCAGCAAATAGAAAAGGCATTGGGCAAGGATGATATTCATGCAAGAATAGATCAGATTGATCAAGCTATATCGATGGAGGCTGATGATGTTACATCGGAGGAGGAGAAGAATATATTAAAAGGTATTGCACAATTTGGAAATGTAACTGTGCGCAAAGCGATGCGTAGTAGACTCGATGTGCAAGGGATGGATGAGTCGGCTAGCTTTGATGAATTAAAAAAGAAAGTAGAGGAGCAACAATATTCCCGGTTTCCAGTATTTAAAGATAGTCTTGATTCCATAACAGGAATATTGCATGCAAAGGATCTTATTCCTCATTTGGATAAGCAAGATGAGTTTAATTGGCGAACGCTAGTTCGACCAGCATTTTTTATCCATGAGCAAATGTTGGTTGAAGACCTCTTAAAAGAGTTTCAGTCGAAGCGCATCCACTTTGCAATTGTTGTAGATGAATTTGGTGGGACTGATGGAATCATTACAATGGAAGATATTTTGGAAGAAATTGTAGGAGAGATTAGAGATGAGTATGATGATGAAGACCCTATTAATATTCGTGTTGATGATTTCAACTATATTTTCGAGGGCAAAATGATGATCAATCATGCGTTAAAAATAATGCGATTGCCTTCAAAAGAGTTTGATCAAATCAGGGGAGATAGTGAGACAGTAGCAGGATTGGTGTTGGAAGTTGCTGGTGAAATACCCAAAATGAATCAAGAGTTCAAAGTCAATGGATTCACTTTCACTGTGCTGGAAGTAAGCATGAATCGAATCCAAAAAATTAAAATAACCATAGAAGACCAACAATTGTAAATCATACTATTCATGAGGATATTCATTTCTGTGTTGGCGCTATTGGTGTTTTTATTGGCATGCAATAGTGATTTCACACCCAAGCCTAGAGGGTATTTTAAAATTGACTTACCTCAACATCAGTATCAACAATTCAATGAACCTGGTTTTCCTTATACGTTTGAATATCCTACGTATGCTACCATTACAAAGGAGTACGATTCAAGCGGACAACATCCATTTTGGATCAACATAGATTTTCCTGGTTATGCGGGAAGGGTTTATATCAGTTATAAATCCGTCAACTCTACAAGTACATATAAGATTAAAACAGCTGCAGGGTATAAAGATTCTGTTGTTCGAAATAGTTTCGATCTCTTGAGGGAAGAGGCGTACAAAATGACCTACAAACATTCAATCAAAGCAAGTGGTATTGTTGATTCATTTTTTGTGAATCCCCAAGGTTCCTCCGGTGTATATTTTTATGTTGCTGGTGAAGCTGCAACTTCCAAACAGTTTTACCTAACGGATACGGCACAACATTTTTTGAGAGGAGCGCTTTACTTTGATGCTACACCCAATACGGATTCAATTTCAGTTGTGAGTGATTTTTTAGAAAAGGACATCAAACATTTGATTCATACACTGAAGTGGCAAAAATAATTAAGCGAATTTTTGCACTTGCTTCCTCATTTCTTCTTGGATATTTTCATTGCATAAATTGCCAATGCTTCCTTCATGCGTATGTAGTAAGCCTTTCGTAAGGTCAAATGAAAATTTACCTTCCTCAATCATGTTACCAACTTGTTTATAGGCTTCTCTGAATGGAATTCCTTGGTTCACCAATTCATTTACTTTCTCTACGCTAAACAAATAAGTATACTTAGGATCTTGCAGTATGTCCTCTTTGACATGTAGCTCGCTTAACATCAATTGCATCATGTCTATGCAAGATGTGAGTTCAGTCATGGCAGGAAACAAGATCTCTTTAGTGAGCTGCATGTCACGGTGATATCCAGAAGGTAGATTGTTCGTAAGAAGGGTTAATTCATTGGGAGTAGCTTGTATGCGATTGCATTTTGCCCTTATCAATTCAAATACATCAGGATTTTTTTTGTGAGGCATTATGCTGCTACCTGTAGTGAGTTCGTCTGGAAAATGGATAAAACCAAAATTCTGGTTCATATAAAGGCAACAGTCCATCGCTAGCTTGCTTAAAGTGGCGGCGACAGTCGATAGGGCCATGGCTGTTAGCTTTTCGGTTTTACCCCGACTCATTTGTGCATAAACGGCATTATAATTAAGCGTGCCAAAGCCCATCAAGGCTGTAGTTCTGCTTCTGTTCAAAGGGAAGGATGATCCATATCCTGCGCCACTACCTAAAGGATTTTTATTGGCCACATGATAGGCTGCGGAAAGGAATTCCATGTCATCTACAAGGCTTTCAGCGTAAGCGCCAAGCCAAAGTCCAATTGAAGAAGGCATTGCAATTTGTAGATGGGTGTAACCAGGAATTAAAATATTTTTATGCTTATTGCTTTGCTCAATCAAGAGCTGAAATAAATCAGCTATTTCATCTTTAATTTCTAGTATTTGCGCTCTAAGAAACAGTTTGATATCTAATGCTACTTGGTCGTTTCTGCTTCTTCCTGTATGAATCATTTTCCCAATATCCCCAATTCGTTCTGTGAGCATGAATTCTATCTGCGAATGTATGTCTTCAACCTGTGGGTCTATGGTGAATTCACCTTGTTGAATGGAGGCAGCAATTTGCTTTAGAGCAGCGACTGCTTGTTGTGCATCAGCGATAGACATCAATCCTTGTTCGCCAAGCATGGTTACATGCGCAATAGATCCCTCAACATCATAGGCTGCCATCAATAAATCAAATTCACGGTCTCTTCCAACCGTAAATTTTTCAATTCTTGCTGCTGTATTGGTACTTGCTTTGCTCCAGAGTTTCATTGCCGTTAGTTGAGGTGTTCAATTTGTGTTGCAGTTGCTTTGATTAAATCAATATAGCCATTTATGCCAGATGCAATTTCATCAAGTAGGATGTATTCATTTGCTGTGTGACTTCTTGCTGAATCTCC
>JBDLUR010000159.1:0-8794 GCA_039805205.1 Bacteroidota bacterium | reverse complement strand
CATTCTTTAGAAAGCTAACCAGAAAATCTACCATAGGAGACTTACCAGTACCGCCAACGGATAAATTGCCAACACAAATTATTGGTAAATTAAAATTTACAGCACCAATGATTTTTTTATGATACAACCAGTTGCGAAATGACAGTATACCTCCATAAACTATAGCCAATGGAAAAAGGAACAATCGAAAGGACCTGAGGTAGACATTTTTAAAATGCATATACACGTTCTGGTGTTATGCAAAAATCGAGCTTTTTATCGAAGAAATCGACATCTTCAATACAATCAATGGGAGAAAGAAATGAAAGTCCAACTTTTATAACATCCTCTTTGCATTTGGACAGAAATCGGTCGTAATAACCCTTACCGTACCCCACCCTATTTCCTTGTTCATCAAAACCTAGTAAAGGGACAATGACCAGATCAAGTGCCAGGGGATCAATTGTTTTACCGTCAATTGGCTCTGGAATACCATATTGATTTAACTCAAAGAAAGTATCCTCATCCTGAAGGATATGTTGCATGGAAAAATCAATCGGATTTATTCTTGGATAAACTACCTGAAGACCAAGATTTGAAAACCTGAGCCAATCAATCAAGGGTGACGGATCTGGCTCATGATTTGAATAGATTGGTAAATAGGTATGAACATAATTAAAGTAAGGTAACTCCAATTCTTGGAAACGAATTAACAATAAATCTTGAGCAACATTGACTTCATAATTGGTTAAAGCCAGTCTTTGTTTTTTAAAGAAATTTCGAGCCTCAACTTTTTTCATACTTATCTAATCAGGTCTATTGATAAATATAGAGAAAATAGTAGTTCCGTATTTTCTTTCCGTTTTATAGAATGGAGTGTCTTTAAAATCATTTCTGGGTGTGTGTTCTAGGACAAACCACCCATTGGGTAGCAAGAGTTCTTGTTTAAAAACAACCTCTGGTAATTCTTCAATATTGCCCAATGCGTATGGTGGACCTGCAAAAATGAAATCATATTTCTCTTTGGTCTCTCGCATGTATTTAAACACATCACTTCTCACAATTTGCATACCCTCGATGCCCAATTCTTTTGAAGTCTTTTTAATGAACTCATACATTACCGCATCTTTCTCAACAATAGTAAGATCTTGAACTCCCCTTGAAAATAACTCGTAACTAATGCTACCAGTACCTCCAAAGAGATCAAGCGATTTAACCTCTTCGAGGTTGAGATTATGTTGTATAATACTGAACAAACCTTCTTTTGCAATATCTGTAGTTGGTCTTGTATAAGGCATATTAGCAGGCGGATTAAACCTTCGTCCGCCAATTGTTCCACTGATTATACGCATCGGGGTGAAATCAAAAATGGTGTGTAATAATGTGCCGGTATTGATTCTTCAGTGCTGGCATCTACAGTAATACTAGCAAGTTCATCTAACTGAACCTCTATAAAGAATTTATTTAATTCTTTCCATGTTTCAGAATGAACGTCAATCAATCCACTTACTTCTAAGATGACTGTAGCTAAGTCGAGCTTAAGTCTATCAACCAAATTCAACAAATGATAAATTACATCTTGAGGCGTTTCAAAATGGAAGGACTGAGCCAACTGCAGTTGAGAATCTTTCAATACCACCACAGTCATTTCATTCTGGTAAAAATAAAGTTTGATCAATTGATCTTTTTCAATTGACAAGGATTTGAACAATGACCTTAAGGCACCAGTTATAAATTGAACATGTCTAACTTGCGGAAACCTTTCTGATACTATATTGATTATTTCAGGTCTCCATCCATATACATTATACAATTCCCATTGGTGAACATCATCTTCCATTACAAGCCAGTCTTCTAGATCACCATGAATGGTTTGCACAATGGTAGAATTAACTTCCCGTTGATGAACGGCTGCTGGAACCAACACCATTTCATGACAATTATGAACTAGCACAACATCAACAAAAGATGTTGTAGCTATTTTATCATTTTCAAAAAGCGTACTCAAGTCAGCAGCTGAAACTGGCTTTCCAGTTTCAACACATCCAAACTCAATGACTTGCCTGCCTGATTGGTCGCTTATACAAAAGGTGTAAAAATGAGTACCTATTTCGATACACAACTTTTTATCAACCACTGTTTGTGCTGCAGCAGATGAACTCAATGATAAAACCTGGTGTGATTGTGTGTAGGTCATTTTTACAAATTTAATGATTTTAAGGTTTACGTGGATGGCAAATAACGTAGGTTTGCACTGCAAAAACGAAGGAATGCATTCAGGGGAACAGTTGAAATTAAATACCAGTTATTCGCAGATATTACAAATGGCCTTGCCCATCAGCTTTGCTATTCTTGTTCCCCAATTCAACTTCCTAATCAACAGTATTTTTTTAGCACAACTAGGTGAAGGTTTCATTGGTGCATCTGGAATTACAGGAGTATATTATCTGATTTTTTCAGTTATTGGCTTTGGTTTAAATAATGGTCTTCAGGCATTGATTTCCCGAAGAGCAGGACAAGATCGAATAAAAGAAATTGGGGCTTTATTTACCCAAAGTATTTTTATAACTATGAGCATTGCCTTTTTAGGCATTTTAGCAACTTATACAATAGCACCATTCATTTTTGAAAATTTTACAGCTCCAGCTTTAGAGGAAAAAGCAATGGGATTCTTATCCATAAGAATATGGGGACTCCCTTTTTTATACCTCTATCAAATGAGAAATGCCTTATTGGTAGGTACCAATCAGAGTAAATTACTCATTTGGGGCACCTTGGCAGAAACCATTGCAAATGTTGTATTGGATTACGGACTCATTTTTGGCAATCTTGGACTTCCAGCTTTAGGATTCAATGGTGCAGCTTATGCTAGCGTGATAGCTGAATTTGTAGGTATGGTAGTAGTCTTTGCTATCATCAGTGGAAAAGGTATGGGCAAACAATTTGGTTTGTTTTCTAGCTTTCGTTTTGAGTGGACTACCACCAAAACAATTTTGATACAATCCTCTCCTTTGGTATTACAATATGCCATTAGCATTATCAGCTGGGAGTTCTTCTTTATTCTAGTTTCTCATGATGGAGCGCTAGCTTTGGATATTAGTCAGCTTATGCGATTGGTTTTCGGCTTCTGCGGTATCTTTATTTGGGCATTTGCAGCAACAGCCAATACGATGGTTTCGAATATTCTTGGTCAGGACTTACAATCAAGTGTTCTTCCCCTTATCAAAAGGATCATTCTACTCAGCGTAGGCTCTTCATTATTGATATTTATTCCAATTCAACTTTTTACAAGGGAAATACTTTCGTTATTCAACAGCAATGATGAATTTTTGGCATTGGGAATTCCTGTTCTTCGTATTGTAGGAGTTGCTATTCTATTGATGTCAATTGCAACCATCTGCCTCAATGCTGTTACTGGCACAGGAAATACAAGAGTTAACCTAATGATTGAAGTCATTACGATTGTTCTATACTGCTGCTACATCTACATGGTAATGCATGTATACAACCTTCCCATAACATGGGGATGGGGATCAGAATGGCTTTATTGGTCGAGCATTCTAATCATGTCGCTTACCTACTTGTTAAGTGGCAAATGGAACAACGCAAGAAGTAGGTCAGTCTAACTTATCTGATTTATTCTGCAGAAGAAGCAGCTTTCTTTTTAGCTGTTTTAGGAGCGATTACCATAAGCATTCGCTTTCCTTCTAATTTAGGCAGTCCTTCAACTTGTCCTACTTCAGCTAATCTTTCAGCAAATTTTAGGAGTACCAATTCACCTCTTTCTTTGAACATAATAGCACGACCCTTAAACTGAACATAGGCTTTAACCTTGTTACCTTCTTTTAAGAAGTTTTCAGCATGTCTAGCTTTAAAATCAAAATCATGATCATCAGTTCCAGGTGTGAATCTGATTTCCTTAAGTTCAGCAGACTTACTCTTGGCTTTCATCTCTTTTTCCTTCCTCTTTTTATCGTAGAGGAATTTATTATAATCGATGATTTTACAAACAGGTGGATCTGCCTGTGGAGAGATTTCAACCAAATCCAATTCTAACTGCTGTGCCATTCTTAACGCATCTTGCGTAGAATATACACCCATGGTTACGTTATCACCTACAAGTCTTACTTGTGGAACGCGGATAAAATGATTGATTCGGTGTTCAGCTTCTTTTCTTACTTGAAATCTACCACCGGGGCGATTAAATGGTCTGTTTGGTAATGCCATAGTCTTTTTAGGAGGCCCTTAACGGCAAAGGGCAGCTTCCATTCATTGTAATTTTATATTAAATGTTTTGCCGATTTTTTATTTCCGATGTTAAGGTAGACAATATTTCTGAAACAGCACATTGTCCCATATCACCTTTACCCTGTCTTCTTACAGAAACCGTGTTTTCTGTCTGCTCTTTTTCACCAATGACCAACATATAAGGGATTTTCATTAATTCGGTATCTCTGATTTTCTTACCGACTTTCTCACCGCGATCATCTACTTCAGAACGAATTCCCGCTTCTACTAATTGTTGGTTTACCTGACGGGCATAGGCATTGAACTTATCACTGATAGGTAAAATTTTAACTTGAAGTGGTGCCAACCAAGTTGGAAATTTACCCGCATAATGCTCCAACAAGAAACCTATAAAACGCTCATGGGTTCCTAAAGGTGCTCTATGAATAATCAATGGAGTTTCAGCCTGATTGTCTTTATTTGTGTACTGAAGACCAAATCTTCTTCCTTGAGCAAAATCAACCTGATTGGTTGCTAGCGTGAACTCACGACCGATGGCACTCCAAATTTGTACGTCGATTTTGGGTCCGTAAAACGCCCCTTCATCTGGCACTTCAACAAATGGGATATTTGATTCAATCAATACTTTTCTTACCATTTCTTCCGTCTCTATCCACAATTCCGGTTCATTGATGTATTTCTGACCCAATTTAGCAGGATCATGCAAGCTGAGTCGCATTACATATTTATCAATTCCGAAAATATTGAAGTATTTGATGTACATATCGTTCACTGCTCTGAACTCATTTGCAAAATCCTCTTTAGAACAATAGATATGGGCATCATTCATGTGGAGACACCTTACCCTCATCAAACCAAATAATTCACCACTTTGCTCATAACGGTAACAGGTTCCATATTCAGCTAATCTCAGCGGTAAATCTTTATAGCTCCTGCTTTCAGCAGAAAAGATTTTATGGTGATGGGGACAGTTCATGGCCTTGAGGTAATATTTTACACCTTCAAGTTCCATTGGTGGATACATGCTATCTTGGTAGTAAGGAAGGTGTCCACTTGTTAGGTACATACTTTCCTTGGCAATATGTGGGGTTACAACCCTTTTATAACCAGCTGCATTTTCCGTTTCTTTTGCCAATCTCTCCAATTCTTCAATAACAACAGTCCCGTTAGGCATCCAGAGAGGAAGACCTGGACCTACATCATCATCAAAAGTAAAAATGCCTAATTCCTTACCAAGTTTACGGTGATCCCTTTTTTTAGCCTCTTCAAGCATTTGAAGATGCTCGTCGAGTTCTTTTTGGTTAGGGAAAGTAACCCCGTAAACACGGGTAAGCTGTTTATTCTTTTCATCGCCTTTCCAATAGGCTCCAGCGATAGAAGTAAGTTTTATTGCTTTAATGAGTCCGGTATGAGGAATATGCGGACCGCGACAAAGATCAGTGAACTCCCCCTGCGTATAGAAAGTGATTTCACCATCCTGTAAACCGCCAAGTAAATCTAATTTATACTCATCCCCCTTTTCTGTGAAATAGGCAATTGCATCAGTTTTGCTGATTTCTTTCTTAACAAAAGGACTGTTCTTACCAGCAAGTTCAACCATTTTTTTCTCAAGTGACTGCAAATCCTCTTCGGAAATATGCCTTCCCCCAAGATCCATGTCATAGTAAAAACCTCGATCAACTGCTGGTCCCACCCAGAATTTAACCCCTGGAAACAAGGATTCTACAGCCTCTGCCAATAAGTGAGCAGATGAATGCCAAAAAGTAGACTTTCCTTCTGTATCGTCCCACGTATGTAATTTCAAAGTAATATCATTGCTCAAGGTAGTTGAAGCATCAGATACAACACCATCAATAGAGGCAGCAATCACTTTCTTTGCCAAACCTTCAGAAATTGATTTGGCTATAGCCATAGGAGTTACCCCTTTTTCATAGGTTCTGACCGCACCATCTGGAAATCTTACATTAATCATCTTTTCAGCCGATTGATTTAAAAACAATTCGTTTGCAAATTTAACGAACTATTGGGTAAGCCCCTATTGAATTCACAATAATTTAGCCAGTTGAATAAAAAAGAAGGATTTGATTAGAATTTTACCCCTTTTTTCTTTCTGGAATAAAGCATCCAACGCTCAACTCTACATCCGTGTAGTGGTTGGTGTGATTTTACTATTTTCTGTTCTAACTCCTGTTGCTGCTCAAAATATCAGTGGACAGTGGATTGGCAGATTTACATCTGAAGAAGATCCTGGAGGTGGTGGAACGGACTATGTACTCGAAATAGAATCCAATGGTGGTCAGCTTTCAGGTTATTCTTACACCTATTTTTCAATTGCGGGTAAGCGCTATTTTGTCATCTGTCGACTTAAAGGCAATTACGATAAAGGAAGCAAATCTTTGGTGATTAATGAAGTAGAAACTGTAAAAACTAATACGCCTCCTGATTTCGAAAATTGTCACCAATCTCATCAACTTACCTATTTAAAACAAAAAGACAAGGAATCATTGGTAGGGAAATGGAAACCCGCTGAAAAAGGAAGTACTTGTGGAAAGGGATTTACAGAATTAGAAAGAAAGGCCTTGGTAAAAGAAAGCACTTCCAAAAATGTAGAAGAAATAAAAAAAGCCACAGTACAGCAATCAACCCCAATCAAAAAGGACTTTGCTCAAACTAAACCAAAGCCCCCTGCAGCTTCAACAATTAAAAAAACCACTCCGAATGCAACAACGTTAGCTCCCAAGACTACAGTGCCTTCGCAAAAAGCGATTGTAAAAAACACAACGCCAAAACCAGTACCCGTAAATCCTAAAGCTGAACCTAAAACAATTATCACTGATGAGCCTCCGGTTGCTCTACCACCAAAAGTTGCACAACAATCTGTAAAAGACAATTACAACGAAAAGAAAAATATTGACAAATCAGCTTTACCTGCAGAAAGTGGAAAGGCCAAAAACATGTCTGATAACACAAAAGAAAAGTTAGCCAAAAGAACTTATCAAGTTATCAAAGTCATTGAAGTTAGTCAGTCTAATATTAAAGTTGATATTTACGACAACGGACAAGTGGATGGTGATGTAGTTTCAATTTATCTCAATGAAAAACAACTTGTCTCTTCTAAAATGCTAACCGCAAAACCAATTACTTTAGAAATCAATGTAGATAATCAAGAAGAGATATATGACCTAATCATGTATGCAGAAAGTCTAGGCTCGATACCCCCTAATACAGCATTGATGATTGTAACTACGCCTACTCAGCGCTATGAAATCAATATCTCCTCGAACGAACAGACCAGCGGAGCTATTCGTTTCAAGTTCAAAAAATAGCATCTAGAATTTGAAGTTATAGGTAACAGAAGGAATAACAGGAAATAAAGAAACCTGCTTCGCTTGAACCTGTAAGGATCCGTCAAATGCACTTCCTGTTTGATCAAAATAAAAGAAGTAAGGATTTTTTCTACTGTACATATTGTAGACACTAAAATTCCAACTACTAGACACCTTTCGTTGTTTCTTAGGTATTGGCGTATAGGTTGCTGAAATATCCAAACGATGATAAGAAGGCAATCTGTATTGATTGATGTTACTGTATTGTTGTGTCAACACTCCTTCAATGAGATAAAATTTCTCAGGCAAAGAAGCTGCATTACCAGATGCATATACAAAGACAGTTGATAACTTCCATTTAGTATTCAATTCATAAATTCCTACTACAGACAAATCATGTCTTCTGTCAAATTTGGCAGGATACTTGTTGCCTTTGTTTAGATCAGGAAACTTTCTCCAAGACCAAGCCAAGGTATAGCCAATCCAACCTGTAAAGCGACCTTTCGTTTTGTTGAAAAAGAATTCAGTTCCATAACTCCAACCATCTCCAAAAACAAATTCCTCTTCAGGATCTTTAATGGACGGTGTATAGCCCTCACGGTATTCAATTTGATTTTTCATCGACTTGTAATACACCTCAATAGAAGTTTCATAAGTGTTGTCTTTGAAATTTTTAAATATACCAGCTGCATATTGCCAAGATAACTGTGGCTTAACCCTAAAAGTACTTGGCACCCAAACATCTGTCGGTAAGGTTGTTCCAGCATTACTTACCAGATGTATGTATTGGCGATTTCTAGATACAGATCCTTTTAAAGAGGTTTCATCATTGATGGAATAACGTAGGGTGGCTCTAGGTTCTAAACCATGGTAAAACTTAATCGCATCTCCTTTTTTATAGCTAGCACTATCCAAACGGTTTCCAAAATTATCAGTTGTGTAATTCGTATAGGGCCCAACTTGCTGGAATCCACTCCATCTCAAGCCATAACTCATTTTTACTCGTTCTGAAATTTCCCAATCATCTTGGATATAAGCGGACATCTCTCTGGCATATTTTAACTGTGAATTATTTGGATTAAATACAACACTATCTTGTTGTCCAGAAATGATTGAGGGAGAGAAGCGATGGTAAGTATATTGTAAACCGTACTTTAATTTATGTTCAGGTGTTAAATAATGATCAAGGTCAGATTTAAAACTCAGATCTCTGATTCCACTTTTTAGGGTGAAGTTGAAAT
>JBDLUR010000158.1:0-7162 GCA_039805205.1 Bacteroidota bacterium | reverse complement strand
CCTGAAATGAATTTCGGTTCTGCCATTGATATGGATTTTGGTCCGGATGGTGACCTCTATGTATTAGAATATGGATCAGCTTGGTTCAAAGGAAATGAAAATGCACATTTGGTAAGAGTAGAATACAATGCCGGAAACCGTAAACCATTGGTGGTGGTGAATGCCAGCAAAACCAGTGGTGCCGTGCCTTTCAAAACACAGTTGTTATCCACCGGAACCAAAGACTATGATGGTGATTCATTGAAGTATGAATGGAAAGTAGTAGGTGGTGGACAAACAAAAATCTACAAACAAAAAGATCCAGTCATCACACTAGCAACAGCTGGGAATTACAAAGCAACACTCACCGTAACAGATCATAATGGCGCCAAGAACAGTGATCACGTTGAACTAAAGGCAGGTAATGAACCTCCAACGGTATCAATTGATGTAGCTCAGGCTAATAAAACTTTCTACTTCCCTGGATCTCCAATTAAATATGCCGTGAAGGTGAGTGACAAAGAAGATGGTTCTTTGGCCAATGGTAAAATTTTACCAGCACAAGTGGCGGTGAGTTTAGATTACATGCCTTTAGGTTATGATCAAATTGATATTGCTGCAACACAAAGAGATGCAGATATGGCTGCCTTTGCTTCAACAGGACAATTACTCATGAATAAGAGTGATTGTAAGAGTTGTCACCTGCCAGACAAGCGTTCAGTAGGACCAAGCTATCTTGAAATTGCTAAACGCTACAAAGGCAAAGCTGGTGCGGTAGAATCGCTAGCGCAGAAAGTAATCAAAGGTGGTAGCGGGGTTTGGGGTGAACATGCGATGAGCGCGCATCCACAGTTGAGTGTAGCTGATTCACGTGCAATTGTTGAATACATCATGACAACCGGAGAAAAGAAATCTGCTTTCAAATCTGCCCCAATCAAAGGTAATTGGGAGATCAAACCTGCTGCAGAGCAAAAAGAGAAAGGCACATACGTAATGCGAGCTGCTTATCGTGATAAAGGAACTGCATCAATGAAGCCCTTGGTAGGTGAAGAAATCATCGTATTGCGCTATCCTAATTTGAATCCTGAATTAGCAGATTTCACTAAAGGTTTCGTGAAATACATTACACCTGTAAAATCTTTGAATATGGCCGAGACTGGTTCTTATCTTGCTTACAAGGAGCTTGATCTAACTGGTTTATCTGCATTTGATATCAAGATAATGGGTAACGCAAGAAATCCTACTGCAGGCGCAACCGTTGAAATCAGAATTGTTGGACCAGACGGACCAATCATTGGAAAATCCGACTATATCGCCACGACAGCAAGGGGTCCGATTAAAACAAAAATCAATCTCACTGAAACAACAGGAAAACATACTGTTTATTTTGTATTCGTGAATGAGAAAGCAACAGTGGGACAAACATTGGTCCAGATTGTTGACATAGAAGTTTTACCAAAAACAACAACACCAGCGCCAACAACCAAATAATCAAGTAACACTATTGTAAAAAAGGGTCGATTAGTCGGCCCTTTTTTTATTGCTTACTACCGCAATGATTTGAGAAGTTAGGAATGAAGTAAAAAATTTATGCCATGGATTTATTAACTTGTAAGCCTTAACCCAAAGGCTCATGATCAAACGTATTTTTATTACTATCGGACTTCTTTTTTTAGCAATTGTTGCAATTCTATTAGTGAATACTTTTAGATTCAATCCTAGTCAACAAGAAAATGTTGAAGCTATAAAGATCAGTAAGAATGATACCGCCGCTTTACACCTGAGCCAAGCGCTACAAATCAAAACCGTTTCTTTTGGAGATACACTTCCAATAGATACTGCAGAGTTCATCAAGTTCAGAACATTCATGGAGACCACTTATCCATTGATGCACCAACAACTTGAGAAAAAATCATTCAATCTATTTAGCTACGTTTTCAAATGGAAGGGTAAAGACACATCTCTTGCGCCATATGTTTTGATGGCACATACAGACGTTGTTCCAGTTGAAGCCATTGCAGAAAGCAAATGGACATATCCTTCATTTAGTGGCACAATAGACAAGGATACTATTTGGGGACGTGGTGCGGTAGACGATAAAGGATCTGCAATTGCCATCATGGAAGCAGTAGAATCTTCATTGAGAGAAAATTATCAACCTGCTAGAACTATCTATCTCTGCTTTGGTCACGATGAAGAAATTTCCGGAAAAAGAGGCGCAGCTATTTTTTCTAAATGGTTTGACTCAAGCAATATCAAGCCAGCATTAGTATTGGATGAAGGTGGAATGGTAGATACAGAAAAATTCAAAAAAACCGGTCGTCCAGTTGCTGTTGTTGGCACTGGTGAAAAAGGATACACCAATATTGATTTGACCGTTGAGTTACCTGGCGGACATTCATCAACCCCAGTAAAAGAAACTGCAATCGACATCCTCAACCAAGCCATTGTAAAAGTTAGAGCAAAACAAATGCCTGCGCTGATCGTTCCTCCCGTTCAGGATTTGTTGAGCAGAACCGGAGCAGCAGAATCTTTCCTTACAAAAATGGTCATGGCCAATATGTGGTTGTTCAAAGGAACCATCATCAAAAAGATGGAAGCTTCGAATCAAACCAATGCCATGGTGCATACTACCCTTGTGCCTACAATAGTTAAAGCAGGTATCAAAGACAATGTAATCCCATCTATAGCAAAGGCTACTTTTAACAGCAGAATTCTACCTGGACAAACGAGTGATGATGTTGTAGCGTTTGTTAAGAAAGCAATCAATGATAAAAGAGTCATTGTTAAAAAACAAACCATATCATTATTTGAGGCATCAGCTACAACAGCCGCAGATCATCCAACATTTAAAAAGATAGAAGGACTAACCCAGAAGGTGCTTCCCAATGTGTTGGTCTCTCCTTATTTGGTTGTAGGTGCAACCGACTCTAGGTATTTCAGACCCTTCAGTGAAGCAGTCCTCAATTTCAGTCCCATGCAAGACGTAAAAGGCTTCCATGGTATTGACGAACGTTTGGGCAAAGAAGACCTAAATCGGATGATTACCTTCTACCGTTTATTCATCCAAGAATAAAAAATTTGATGAACTCAAACTATTAATCGTAATTTTACGATTAATATGGGAGCCACTAAAACTGGAGATTATACTTCAAAAGAAATAAGCTTAGCGAAATTTGCCAAGGCATTGTCGCATCCAGCAAGAATTGCTATTTTGAACATCTTACTCAAAAAGCAATCTTGTATATGTGGTGATATAGTGGAGGAACTACCCTTATCACAAAGTACCGTTTCACAACATTTAAAGGAGCTTAAAGAAGCCGGACTCATCAAAGGAGATATTGATGGTGTCTCTGTATGCTATTGTATTGACGAAAGAGAATGGAAAAAAGCCAGTTCACTTATCAGTGGTTTTATGGAAATGTTTAAAGGAAATAAACCTGATTGTTGCTAAAAGAATTGATAATACTATAAATAATATTTTATGCCAACCGAAGAACAATTAAAGGAAATCGTAAGAAAAAAGTACAGTGAAATTGCCTTACAAGACAAGGAAACCAATATGTCGTCTTGCTGCGGAGCAGGTGGCTGTTCTACCGAAGTATACAACATCATGAGCGATGACTATACTACGCTTGAAGGTTATAATGCCGATGCAGATTTAGGATTAGGTTGCGGACTACCAACCCAATTTGCAAGAATCAAGAAGGGAGATGTAGTTGTTGACCTTGGCAGCGGTGCAGGTAATGATTGCTTCATTGCAAGACACGAGACCGGAGAAACAGGTAAAGTGATTGGAGTCGACTTTACACCAGCAATGGTTGACAAAGCAAGAGCAAATGCAGAAGTAAGAGGATTCAATAATGTAGAATTCAGACAAGGTGATATTGAGCATATGCCCATCAGTGCAAATGTTGCGGATGTAATTGTCAGCAACTGTGTGTTAAACCTAGTTCCAAATAAGAATGGCGTATTTCAAGAAATATACCGTGTATTAAAACCTGGAGGACATTTCAGCATTAGTGATGTTGTGCTCGTAGGTGCATTACCTGATGGCTTACGAAAAGATGCAGAAATGTATGCAGGTTGTGTTGCAGGCGCAATCCAGAAACAAGTTTATCTTGAACTAATTCATGCGAACGGTTTTGAAAATGTAACCATTCAAAAAGAAAAAGCGATAATTATCCCTGATGATATCTTAAAAAATTACTTATCTCAGGATGAAATCCATTCATTTAAAACAGGAGATACAGGCATTTTCAGTATTACCGTATTTGCTCAAAAACCTATCAACCAAAACAAATGTACACCAGGAGGTGGTTGCTGCTAAATCTATCATTATGAAAAAAGTCTTGGTACTTTGTACAGGCAACAGCTGCAGAAGTCAGATTGCCCATGGATACTTAAAGAAATTTGCAGAAGGCAAAGCAGAAATATATAGTGCTGGAGTTGAAACACATGGTGTAAACCCAAAAGCAATTGCTACCATGCAAGAAGATGGTATTGACATCTCTAATCATACATCTAACAATGTGAATGAATACAGAGATATTGATTTTGATTATGTGATTACTGTATGCGATCACGCAAAAGAAGTTTGTCCTTATTTCCCTAGTAATGCAGCATTATTTCATTACAACTTCCCTGATCCTGCTAAAGCAAAAGGAACAGATGAAGAAATCAAAAGAGAATTTGAAAGCGTAAGAGAAATGATCAAGCGCTATGCGATGGATTTTGTAAAAAACTATTTATCCAATTAATACTTGATACAAGAAACTAAAATTGGATTAAAAGAAAACTGGAAACAGTTTACCATTTTAGTTATTGTCAATGCTTTTGTTGGGGGAATGGTTGGACTCGAAAGATCCATATTTCCTCAGTTTGCATCAACCAAGTTTGGGATTGTTTCCACTACCGCCATACTGTCCTTTATAATTGTATTTGGCGTATCCAAAGCGATATCCAATTATTTCACAGGACGCTTAGCCAATCAATTTGGAAGAAAAAATTTACTGATAGCAGGATGGGTATTGGCTTTGCCTATTCCCTTTATGTTGATTTATGCTAACAGTTGGACAATCGTTGTACTATCAAATATTTTACTAGGTATTCATCAGGGATTGACATGGAGTAGTACTGTGGTAATGAAGATTGATTTAGTAGGTCAAAAAGACAGAGGGCTTGCAATGGGTCTAAACGAATTTGCGGGCTATTTGGCGGTGGGCCTAATGGCATTACTTACTGGATACGTTGCCAACAACTATGGTGTTAGCCCCTATCCTTTTTACCTCGGATTTGTTGTAGCGCTGATTGGTTTACTATTAACCATCTTTTTCGTAAAAGAGACTACCCAATTCATGAAGCTTGAACAAGTGGAGAGCAAGGCCAAAAACTTGAAAAATATTTTTTGGGAAACAACATATAAAAATCCGACACTCGGTTCGGTTACGCAAGCAGGCTTGGTCAATAACTTGAATGATGGTATGATATGGGGACTACTACCCATTCTGTTGGTGAGCTTGCATTACAGCAATGCAGAAATTGGTGTAATCGCTTCAATCTACCCGACAGTCTGGGGTGTTTCACAATTGGTAACGGGTAAATTATCTGATACCCTATCTAAAAAACGGATGTTGTTTTGGGGGATGTTTTTACAAGGAATAACCATTGTTACACTTCCATTTTTATCAGGATTATGGTGGCTCAGTATTTTAAGCGCCTTGCTTGGAATTGGCACTGCCATGGTCTATCCAACTTTTCTTTCAACGATTGCAGAAGCTACCCAACCTGATCAGCGCGCAGAAAGCATTGGCACCTTCAGGTTGTGGAGAGATCTAGGATATGCAATTGGAGCAATAATTTCAGGAATTAGTGCTGATCTATTTGGTCTTCATACAGCCATTTTATTGATAGGTATTATCACAATTCTTTCTGCTTTAGTCATTCAAATCAGAATGCCTAAAATTTAAATAGATCAAGGTTTTATTTACTTATTATCTTTATTAGAGTGCAGGTTTGCCCTTAATCAAGTCGCTTTATGCAAAAACCACATCCTTCTCTCTATTGGCTAATTGGATTCCCTTTTGCTGCACTTTGGGCATCTGCTTCGGTTGCTTCTAAAATAGGGTTGACAGATTCACAGCCATTTACTATCTCATTTATAAGATTTACCATTGCTGGTGTATTGATGATTTTCATTGCGCATCTTATTTTGAAAAAGGAATTACCAAAAGGAGAGCAATGGAAGCAGTTGGCCATCTACGGACTACTCAATATATCATTGTACCTGGGCTTATTTATCGTTGCGATTGGTGAAGTATCAGCTGGACTAGGAAGTTTGGCAGTTGCAATTAATCCTGTTATCATCACGATTGCATTAGCAATATGGGATAAACAAAAACTCCCTTACATTAAAATCTTATCTCTCTTGTTAGGCATAACAGGAGTATCAATTTGCTCTTACCCATTAATCATGGCGAGTCATGCCTCAATAAAAGGTCTTATCATATTATTTCTGAGCATGTCAGTTTATTCAGTGGGCACGATATACTTCCAGAAACACAAATGGGATGGGATGCATCTACTCACCATCAATGGTTGGCAAACACTTTTTGGAGCACTATTTACTTTACCCGCTTTGTTGCTAACATGGGATGGTAGTAAAAATTCTTTTGATCTCTCTTTTTGGGGAGCAACACTTTGGCTTGTATTTATGGTGTCCATTGCTGCAGTACAAAGCTGGATTTTTTTATTGCGCAATTTTGGCGATCGCAGTTCTTATTGGCTTTTTTTAAGTCCCATTTTTGGCTTTGCTTTTTCTAATCTCATCATGCACGAACCCATAGGACTGCTCACTTTTATTGGTACCGCATTTGTTTTCATTAGCCTCCTATTGAATAAATCTAAGAAGCTATAAATAGTATAAAAAAGATCTATAGATAAAATTTGTATTCAATATAGAAGTTTTCTATAATTGCAATATCAATTGATCCGCGGCCTTATTCGATCCTCTCCTCGCAAGAAAAACTTCCTTCCAACTTTCTCTGACTAACAACATCAACTTGTCTTGGCACAAAAGACGAGACCACTACTCCTATGTCTAATCTTCACTCTAAAAGAAAACCCTAACCGACTATGTTTACAAAAATGTTATCTCGATTTGGTGTGCTCATGATTAGCGCAT
>JBDLUR010000157.1:0-9297 GCA_039805205.1 Bacteroidota bacterium | reverse complement strand
TAGATTAAAGGTAAATTAAGCAAAACTTTTGTAAAGTGAAAGATATTCCTCAGCACTTTTCTCCCAACTAAAATCCAAGGAAACGATCTTTTCTCTTAAACTATTAAAAGTTGTTTTTTGGTCATACACTTGTGTAGCTCTGTAAATGGAATGCGTGATGTCTCCAACTGCAGCATGATTAAAAACGATACCATATCCACCTGGATCACCCATATCAATAACCGTATCTAATAAACCACCTGTTCTTCTCACTAGAGGGATTGTACCATAACGCATCGCATAAAGTTGATTCAATCCACAGGGCTCAACTCTAGAAGGCATGAGCAAGAAATCGGCTCCTGCATACATCAAATGACTCAATGCTTCGTTGTAACCAATATAAGTTGCATAATCACCATGAGAAATCGATTGTAATCCCGTTAGTTGGGCTTCTGTATCAGGTTCTCCGCTTCCTAAAATAAGGAAGTTCATCTTCCTTCCAATATGGTCGAAACTATCCTTAATGACTTGTGGTAAAAGGTCGGCTCCCTTTTCGCCTACCAACCTGCCTATGAAAATAAAAAGAGGTTTATCGACAGACATTCCAAATCGTTCACATAGCAACTGTTTGCTTTTCAATTTTCCAGACACAACATCATTTATATCAAAATGATGATCGATGTATTTGTCAGTAGCAGGATTCCAAACTGCATAATCTATACCATTGAGTATACCTGAACATTTACCTTTTTCATATTCAAACAAAGGTTCTAGACCATTACTCATCGTTTTTAGTTCATTCATGTAGGTGTTGCTCACTGTAGTTACTTTCCAGCAACATTTAATGGCAGAAGCTAATGGATTAATTTGTCCATTCCATTCCAGCATTCCTCTTTTCCAACTATCCCAATGGGGTATATAGGTGGTTTTATCCCAACCAAATGCTCCCTGGTATTGGGCATTGTGGATAGTGAGTATAGTTTTGATATATTGTAATCGTTTAAACGCATAACAATGCTGCATCATGAAAGGAATTAAACCCGCGTGGTGATCATGAACATGAACAATTTCAGGTAAATCAGACCAGCTGTTTAGCCAATCTACCACCGCAATTTGAAATGCACAAAATCTTTCTGTGTCGTCTGAATAGCCATATACTTTTTCACGATCTAGCAGTCCGTTGATGTCCAATAAATAAAGAGGGAAGCCTTGTGCATTTGACTTTTCCCTGATAACGGTATAGTCAAAATTCCAGTGACCGAGATAAGTCTTGCCTTTATGCACTACTTCCCAGTTATGTGTATACAAATAAGGAGTTCTATACATAGGCATTATAACCGACGCCTGACTACCTTTTTCACGCTGAAATCGGGGTAAAGAACCAACTACATCACCTAGTCCGCCTGCTTTTGCTACTGGATAACATTCCGCACTTACATGAAGGATTTGCATATCAACACTAAGTTTGATTGAAATTAATCATTTACCAAGACAGTAAAACCTCAATAAAAAAGTTTTATAGGTAAATAAATATAATTATTTTGAGCTACTTAAACCAAACTTGCATATGAAACAACAAACAAACTGGTCCCAATTTGGCGTATTGATAACCGTTTTCTTTTTCTGGGGCTTTGTAGCTGCTTCTAACAGCATCTTCATTCCATTTTGTAAGAAATTTTTTGAACTAGATCAGATACAGTCGCAATTGATTGGTTCTGCTTTCTATGGTGCCTATTTTTATGGATCGTTGTTGTTGTATTTGTTCTCTGTAGTTAGTGGCACTGATTTATTGAATAAAATAGGGTACAAAAAAGGTATTGTATATGGTCTTCTTATATCCGTAGTAGGTGCGATAGCACTAGCAGTTATCAGTGGATCAGAGGATGCAAGTTTCGGGTTAGTATTAGTATCCTTCTTCATCATAGCATTAGGATTTTCTTTACAACAGACTTCTGCCCAGCCATTTGCTGTTGCATTGGGAAGTGAAGAAACAGGAACACACCGTTTAAACATGGGCGGTAGTGTTAATTCATTTGGAACTTTATTAGGCCCACTTGTAGTAAGTTTCTTATTGTTTGGAAGTATTACTAGTCAGAAAGAAGCCTCTATTGAAAACATCCAGACATTGTATTTCTTTTTAGCTGGACTATTCATCTTAGCCTCTTTCATTTTTGCATATGCTAAACTTCCAAAAACAACCTCAGATGAAAAATTAGAAAAGAGTCCGAAAGCCACCAATCTTCTTCTTTTGATTGGTATCGCATTCTTGCCTGTACTTTTCTCTGATTGGGCCAAGGATGTTACTGGCATTAGCAAGAGTATTATCATCTTTGCCTCACTTGCCGTTATTCTATTATTGTTGTTTGTTGCTATGAGCATGGCCAAAAAAAATCCTGATGGATGGGGTGCAATGGCCTATCCTCAATTGGTTTTAGGCATGATTGCCATTTTCATTTATGTAGGTGTTGAGGTTACCATCGATAATAACTTTGGTGCACTTTTAAAAAAGAATGCTTTTGGCGGATATGATGAATCGCATATATCACATTTAATTTCCTTGTATTGGGGTTCGATGATGATTGGTAGATGGACTGGCGCTGTGAGTGTTTTCAATTTTAGCAAGAAAATGAAGCGCATCATGGTAATTGTTGTTCCTTATGTTGCTTTTGGAGTTATATTATTGGTTAACCTCATTAAGGGTAACGATGTTAGTGATTTCCTTCCCTATCCTTTCTGCATTGCAATAGCAGTTATTGCTTTTTTATATGCTGAAGAAAAGCCAGTAAAATTGTTGCTCACCGTTTCTATATTAGGCTGTGTTGCAATGGCAATAGCGCTTACAAATACCGGAATGATTGCCAATTTTGCAATTATCAGTTGTGGCATATGCTGTTCGGTGATGTGGCCTTGTATTTTTGCTTTGGGTGTCAATGGTATTGGCAAATACCAAAGCCAGGGTTCTGCTTTTCTAATCATGATGATTCTTGGCGGAGCAATCATTCCTCCTATGCAAGGTGCTGTCATTGATATGGAATCAAGTGCAGACCCAAATGTTTATACCTTTACACAGTTATCATACATTGTTCCATTGTTATGCTTTGCGTATCTTGCATGGCACGCTATTCAAACAAGGACTGTATTGAAAAAACAAGGTCTTGATGTTGATGCACAAGTTGCTGCATCTCACTAAAAACTAAAAGCATGAGTCTACAAGAAAAGTTGGCCATTGGTATTGATATTGGTGGAACAGGAACCAAATATGGTATTGTTGACAGAGATGGAAACGTATTGTTTTCAGGAGAGATGTCAACAAAAAAACACAAGGAAATAGAGCCTTATATTGATGAACTTCATTCCCATCTTGAGGTATTGATTGACAAGGCTGGTGGATTAGAACGCATACTAGGTATAGGTGTTGGTGCACCCAATGGTAATTATTACAGCGGTACTATAGAGTATGCTCCAAATTTACCTTGGAAAGGAATCATTCCTCTCGCCAACATGATGAGTGAAAAATTCAAGCTGCCAGTCACCCTAACAAATGATGCAAATGCTGCAGCCATTGGTGAAATGATGTATGGTGCTGCCAAGGGAATGAAAGATTTCATCATGATTACCTTGGGAACTGGCGTTGGAAGTGGTATTGTTGCCAATGGTGAATTGATTTACGGACATGATGGTTTTGCAGGAGAACTTGGCCATACTATTGTTATTCCAGATGGCAGATTACATGAAGGTACCGGCAAAAAAGGGTCTCTTGAAAGTTATGCTTCAGCAACAGGTGTTCGACTTACCTCACTTGAATTGTTGGAGAATAGCAATGAAGAAAGTTTATTAAGGAATGTAAACAAAGATGAACTTGATTCTAAAGCAGTCTATGAAGCTGCTATTAAGGGCGATAAATTAGCTTTAGAAATCTTTGATTATACAGGTAAGATTTTGGGATTGGCATTGGCGAATGCCGTCATGTTTAGCAGTCCCGAAGCCATTATTCTTTTTGGCGGTTTGACCAAAGCAGGCGATCTCATTTTGAAACCTACTAGAAAAAACATGGAGGAAAACCTCATACAGGTTTTCCAAAACAAAGTGAAGATTCTGGTCAGTCACCTCAAAGAATCGGATGCAGCCATTTTAGGTGCTAGTGCATTGGTGTGGGGGAAAACCAATTAAGCTAACCTCATTGCTTTTTCACTTTCCCATTGCGCTTTGCCGTAACCTGGTATTACGTGCTTCTCGCTATGGTAAGAAGACCTCACCAATGGACCTGATTCTACATAATCGATACCAAGACCATATCCAACTTCTTTGTATTCCATGAACTCATCAGGATGGACAAAGCGTTGAACCGGTAAGTGTTTTTTCGTGGGTTGAAGGTACTGTCCGATAGTAACCACATCAATACCATTATCCGCCAAATCCTTCATGGTTTGAATCACTTCTTCCTTGGTCTCGCCTAAACCAAGCATGATACCTGATTTTGTGCGCATACCTCCTTGTTTGAGTTTCCTCAATACCTCCATACTTCTCCAGTATTTCGCTTGAATTCTAACTTTCCGTGTAAGTTGTTCAACTGTCTCAATATTATGAGAAACTACCTCTGGAGCTGCATCGATAACTCTTTGTATTTGATCATCAATTCCTTTGAAATCTGGGATCAAAGTTTCTAGTGTTGTATCTGGATTTAAGGCTTTAACAGCTTTGATGGTATTGTACCATATAGTGCTTCCCCCATCAGGTAGTTCATCACGGTCAACAGAAGTAATCACCGCATGTTTCACCTTCATCAAATTAATGGCTTCTGCAACACGCTGAGGTTCGTCCCAATCCACAGCATCCGGTCTGCCAGTTGCCACGGCACAAAACCCACAGCTTCTGGTACATACATTTCCCAAAATCATGAATGTGGCTGTACCGGCACCCCAGCATTCACCCATATTAGGACAATTTCCACTTTCACAAATGGTATGCAATTTATGGGTATCCACTAAGGAACGTACATGCTTATAACCTTCACCTACTGGAAGTCTAACCCTTAACCAATCTGGTTTCTTCTGACGGGGTTCCTGTTCGTTTACTATTGTATTTGTGCCACAACTCATAGTTCAACAATTGGTGGCAAAGTTACATTACTTGCGGTTACCAAAAACCAAACCTACATAGCCTGTGGGAAAGAAAGATTTACCGGGGTTATCCACCATTTGAACAACCTTCTTGCTGTAATATTCAGCACTAAAACCAAACTCCATAGCTGAAACTACTTGGTTGAATCTGGCCCAATCAAAACGTAAACCAGCTTTTGCATAAGCCCCTGGGTTGAACTTCATTTCGTTCCAACCTTTTTGCAACCCTGTACCCCCTATGATGGCATCTGGGTTCAGGAATTGTGAACGATTCGACTCACTGAACTTAATCTTCACATTTACTGGAGTAGCATTGAATTCTAAATAATAAGGCCTTTCCAATCCTGCACTGAAACCACCCACAAAAACAAAATAAGCAGCAACTCCATTTTTATTTGTCTTGCCCCCTATCATCAACTGCTTGCCAAGTCCTGCCTTTGCCTGATAAAAAATATTTTGCTTCCCAAAAACAAAAGGGCGTCCAAATACAACAAACCCGGAATTGGAAAAACTAGTTGTTCCCTGCTTTTCCTCTTTTGGATGTCTTTTTTCAGATAGCTCAAGTTGCACAATGGTTGATTTGTAGGGCGTCTTCATCCACCCTTTTTCAAAAACAAAACCATAACCATCATGGTGAAGCTTGAAATTAAAAACATTGTGCTTGGCAAAAGCAGGTACTCCCTCCTCTTCATTCCTAATGATTTCATTGATCCTATTTTTCTTTTGAAGCTTTTCTTCTCTTTTCTTCTCATATTGATTCACGGTTCGCTGCCCAAAAGAATGTGCAAGAAGGAAGAAAGAAAATATGAAAATTGAAATCTGCTTTGCCATAAAAGGACGATGTTGTGTAAATTTATAAAAAAAAGCATGACTTCAACTGTAACCTATACCGGAGAATTAAGAACTTTAGCAACCCATTTGCAATCAGCCTCCTCATTTGAAACAGATGCTCCTACAGATAACCAAGGAAAAGGTGCCAGATTTTCTCCTACCGATTTAGTTGGAACGTCGCTTGCAGCTTGTATGATTACAACAATGGCCATTAGAGCAAAAGACCTCGAGTCAAAACTCATTGGTCTTAAGGCAGAAACTGAAAAAATCATGACTTCAGTCCCCAGAAGAAAGATTGGAGGTATCAACATCACTTTTCATTGGACTGATGGGATTGAGTTTTCTGAGGAGGAAAAAGTTCGACTTGAAGAAATCGCCTGGACTTGTCCTGTTAAAGAAAGTATCCATCCTGACATTAAAGTTGACGTAAACTTTAACTGGTAATCACACTATCTGAAGTATTTTTCCTCTTGCACAACTTGAACATTTTTTGTGTAGGCAATAACGTACATACAACTCATGCAAAGATTGTGTGTCCAAGATAGTATGTGCCTTAAAACCAAGTGCTGAATACAGTCGGATGAGTGCATCCTGTTCTGGCCTTAATTCATCAAGCCATCTCAAGGCTTTTTCCTTGCAAGAAGGTATTTTGTTTATTTCAGCATAGGCTATTAAAAAGGGAATGAAAGCATTTACGATGGTTTGTTGCCGTACTGATTGTCCGATTTCTTTGAATTGGTCTATCGACTTTCGATCAAATAAAAAATGGGTATACCAATATGGATGAGTCGTTATATCAAAAAGATCATCAACTTCTTTCAAATCTTCAATTATCAATAGCTGCTTGACGAGCGTTAAATTTCGATGAAAAAATGCTGCCAATTGAGCCAGTCTAATAGTAGGGAAATTCCTTGGACGCATGCGTAAGAATTTCATTTTCTCAGCTATTGGATGTAAGTCGTGACGATGCTTCAATATTACATATTGCTTTAACAATGTTTGAGGATAGTCATCCATGGTCTGTTCATTTAGCAGATTAGATTGACCCATCATGAGCGCTTCAATCAGTTGCACATCAAATGCATATAAACGGAACACATGTATAGGGATTGAAAGAAATAAAGTTTCAAATGCATCCGCATTAGTTGATCTCCCAAAAGATCTAAAAATCAGACGCCATAATACACTTGAATAATCTAATTTATGCAGATGGAACATCTGTGAAACTTGCTCTTTTCTAAAGAGCAGTCGCTCAATCCCTAATTGCTGTAAATCACTATACGCTGCAATTTCTATGGGTGTTCGTTTATTTAAATTACAATGAAGATGATACGAAGATGGATAATCGTCTTCTTGTTGCAGTTGTTCTACTGCGATAAACCTAGACAATTCTAATAATGGTGATAATGTATAATTTGCCACATCATTGACCCAAACTACATGTAAGATGATGTTCTTATAATTCTGATCCAACTGATGAGCATGTCTTACCCAATCTGATGTACGCAAATGAAGTTCAATGTTCCCAGCCCATGCTACATCACCTACTTTGATTCTGGCATTGGTAAAATCTGGACCTTGATGGGCATTATATTGACCTGGTTCTATGATAAGCAGTGCTTGACCACATGTTGTCATAAGGCCATTAAGGCTTATCGACTTAAACCGCCAGAATGCTTGCATTTGTGCTTCACTAAACATGAAACAAAAAAGCTAATAACCACCCTACTTAACAAGTTGAAAAAAACAATCTAAAAACTAATTTCACTTGACTCCAACGTGAAAATCCTCTTTAAGTACTTTTAATACTTTACTAACAGGCAATCCCATTACATTATAGAAATCACCATGAATAGATTGAATACCTACTACACCTATCCATTCCTGAATAGCATAGGCGCCAGCTTTATCATATGGCTTGTACTGATCTACATAATGTGAAATCTGCTCCAATGTGAGCTCATGAAACACCACCTCTGTAACATCATAAAAGTGAATATTTTTTTGATCATCTCTAATATTCACCGCAGTAATAACTTCATGTTTTTTGCCTGACAATTTTTGTATGATTTCAATGGCATTGTCACGATCAACAGGCTTACCAATAATTTCATTCTCTAATACAACGATGGTATCTGCAGCAATAACTATAGTATTAGAAATTTCGTTTTGGAGTTGCTCAACAACTGCTTGGTTCTTTTTTTGGGCAATTGAAACCGCTACAGCTGAAGGCGATAATGATGAAGAAAAAGATTCATCGGTATCTGAAACTATTACTTCAAAAGGGACCTCTGCCCACTCCAATAACATTTTTCTTCTTGGTGATCCAGAAGCTAGAATAATTTTTTTCATATCAAATGAATAACAGCATAGATAGAATTCCGATAAGCATAAGCACCTTAACATGACTACTTATCTTTCCAAAATCCTTACTCGTAGAAGCTTTTTTAATCTGGAATAAAATAAAAATAAGAAATGACAATAAAACAATTACTAAAACAGGAATCAAACCATTCCAAGTATTAATAATGGTATAGAAGAATATTGCACCAAGTGCTCCAATTAATACGACTACCCAAGTTGCAGCATAAATTTTAGAAGCATTTACACCCCACACAATCGGCATTGTTGTACAGCCATATTTTTTATCCCCAATGATATCTTCAAGGTCTTTTACTACTTCTCTAACCAAGGAAACAATAAAAGCGAAACCTGCATAAATGAGTGTGAATTTGTATAGACGTTCGATTACTGCTATATTTTTGAGCATATAGCCCACATCTGAAAATTTAATTTCAGCAATAAACAATACGCCTACCACCCATGCTGTTAGCAGAGAAATAATGACATTGCCTACTAGCAATCGTTTTTTAAATGTAGTAGAGTAAAACAACAGTAAAACCACACTGACAAAATTGAACACCAGCAGCATGATATTATTGAGATGTAAAGCAACCACTGCTGTTAAAAATAATCCTATCAATGACAACAACATATGAAGCAACATCGCCCATCTTCTGCTCATAAATTTTCCAATAACCATCTTATGCGGTTTGTTCACATTATCAATATCCATGTCAAAGTAGTCGTTAATAATGTACCCACCCGCAGCAATCGCTACTGAAGAAAGCAACAATAAAATGAAATCATTCGTGCCTAACAAAGGGCCCTTAGCATATTCAATTTCACTGAAGATGCGGTGCTCAATAATAAAATAAAACAAGGATTGGGTTAAAGCAATAAAGATCAAGTTGGGATACCTGACCAAACGAAAAAATGCACCAAATTTTTGTAAAAGCATCACTTAAATGCTTTGGGTATTAGTAGAATTCATCCAAAGATTGCTGGTTTTCATGACCTTTTCAAT
>JBDLUR010000156.1:0-3382 GCA_039805205.1 Bacteroidota bacterium | reverse complement strand
AAAGAGGAGTTACTCAAAGAGCTACCCAATAGTACATTAGGTAATTTTTTGGCAGATGCTTATTTATGGGCTGCTGCAAAGCATACCAAACAATCTATTGATGTTGCCTTTATGAATCATGGAGGGATTAGGGTAAACAGGGTTGCAGCAGGCAAAATTACCCGTAGAAATATTTTTGAAGTGATGCCATTCGACAATGCTTTGGTGGTTATAAGAATAAAAGGAAGTCTCCTGAAATCCTATTTGGATTTTCTTGCTGCTGACGGAGGTGGAGGTGGAGTTGCAGGGTTGACCTACCATATTCAAGACAAAAAATCAGTTGATGTACTTATAAATGGATCGCCAATCGACCTGAACAAGGAATATGTTATGGCCAACTCAGATTATGCTGTGGATGGTGGTGGTGGATTTAATGGATTTAGGTCCGTACAGCAAAACAGAACCAATTATTTGCAGCGTGACGCCATCTTGGATTATTGTAAAATGCACAGAGATGGAGGAAAGCAAGTGGTAGTGGAACAGCCCAAAAGAATTACAAAATGAACAGGAGAAAATTTATTGTCGATACAAGTCTAACAGCTGGAGCGCTAATGTTAGGGGCACCTGCATCTGCACAGGCTTCTAAAGGTAACCGTCTTACAATTTTACATACCAATGATGTGCACAGCAGGTTAGATCCATTTCCCATGGATGGTTCAAGGAATGCGGGACAAGGAGGAGTTGCGGCAAGAGCGGCACTCATTCAAAAAATCAGGTCAGAAGAAGAGCATGTGCTTTTGTTAGATGCTGGAGATATATTTCAGGGTACTCCTTATTTCAATGTATTTAAAGGAGAGCCAGAAATGAAAGCCATGAACATGATGGGGTATGATGCTATAATCATGGGGAACCATGATTTTGATGCTGGATTGGACAATTTTGCTGAAAAACTGACTACACATGGAAAAATGCCTGTCGTGATGTGTAATTACGGATTTGAAGGCACAACGATGGAAAGCATCAATCAGCCATATAAAATAATTCGGAAGGGGGACATAAAGATTGGTATATTAGGGGTGGGTATTGAATTGGCGGGTTTGGTGCCTGAGCAACTGTATGGGAAAACGGTGTATCAGGATCCAGTCCAGCAAGCCAATATTCATTCAGATCTGTTAAAGAAAAAGTACCAGTGTGATTTGGTGATTTGTTTATCTCATTTAGGTGATCGGTATGCTGACAATAAAGTCAGTGATGAAGTCTTGGCTAAAGAGAGTTTAGGTATAGATTTAATTATTGGTGGGCATACCCATCGATTTTTTGAGAAACCCAGAGAATATAGTAATAAACAGGGTAAAAAGGTGCTGGTGAACCAAGTGGGTTGGGGTGGTCTACAATTAGGGAGGATGGATTTTGAATTTTCAAAAGGAACCCCCCAAAAATTAGATAAAACACCAACAAATTTGGTAGTGAAAAATATTGTAGAATAAAAAATTTTTTTATTTGTAAACTGAATTTATATTCGCCGTCTGACTAGTTTTTCTGAGCAAAATGATATGTGGATAACTGAAAAAAAGACTGGTCGGAGATCATAAAGAACCTTAAGTAATCAACAAGATATACAGACTGGTCGGCAAGTGTTTTTAGAATTGTGAATTGCCTTTTTGAATTGTTGTGATTGGGATCAAAAGATCTGGATGAATTGTAAAGAACGCCTAAAACTGACCTCGACTAATGGAGAAACCTTTTGAGAAAATTTGGAATAATTGTTTGGCCATCATAAAAGACATTGTGGAGTGGCAACACTTCAAAACTTGGTTCGAGCCGATTAAGCCGGTAGGACTTAAAGACAATGTATTGACCATTCAAGTTCCAAGTCAATTCTTTTACGAATACATCGAAGAACATTACATCAACCTCCTCGCCAAAACGTTGAAACGTGAATTGGGCAAGGATGCAAGATTAGAATACAGAATCATGGTGGATAGTGGAAACGGAAAATCAAAGCCACTCACCATGGATGTAAGCGGACAAACATTCAAGAGTTATTCTAATAATGAAATGGATTTTCCATTGGTGATTAACAACCATGTAAAGAATCCATTTGTGATACCAGGTCTGAAGAAAATGCAGATCGATTCACAACTCAATCCAATTTACACTTTCGATGCTTTTGTAGAAGGTGATTGTAACCGTGTAGCACGCAGGGCAGGTAAGACTGTCGCTGAAAAGCCAGGTGGTACATCCTTCAACCCATTAGTTGTTTATGGTGGTGTTGGTTTAGGAAAAACACATTTGGTACAAGCCATCGGTAACGAGGTTAAAAGACTTCATCCCAACAAAGTGGTATTGTATGTGAGTTCTGAAAAATTCATCAATCAGTTCCAAGACCATAGCAGAAACAATGCTATCAACGACTTCATTCATTTCTATCAATTGATTGATGTGTTGATTTTGGATGATGTGCAGTTTTTCAACAGGGCTGAAAAAACACAAGATGCCTTCTTCGCCATATTCAATCACCTGCACCAATCAGGCAAGCAATTGATTTTGAGCTCTGACAAGCCTCCAAAAGATTTGGAAGGATTACAAGAGCGTTTATTGAGCAGATTCAGATGGGGTTTGAGTGCTGATTTGCAGGTTCCGGATTATGAAACCAGAATAGAGATTCTGGAAAAGAAAATGAAGAATAATGGACTTGACCTTCCAAAAGATGTGGTAAAGTACATTGCTTATAACATTCAGAATAATGTAAGGGAATTAGAAGGTGCTTTGATTTCTTTGTTAGCACAATCTTCTTTGAACAAGAGAGAAATTGATCTTGACTTGGCGAAGAAAGTGCTACGTAACTTCATCAAGACTTCTTCTAAGGAAATAACCATCGATACCATCCAGAAAATGGTATGTGAGTTCTTTGATCTTCCTTATGATAGGCTATTGCAGAAGACCAGGAAGCGTGAGATTGTACAGGCCCGTCAGATCACCATGTATTTGGCAAAAATCTTCACCAAAAACTCTCTAAAGACCATTGGAGAACATTTTGGAGGAAGAGATCATACCACTGTTATTCACTCTTGCCAGACGGTTAAAGACCTGATGGACACAGATAATATGTTCCGTGAGAGTGTTATGGAACTTCAGCAGAAGGTACAGTTGGCTGCCATGTAACCTTATTCAACAATAGTTGCATAAATCTTTTGGGGATTGCAGGTTCTTTAGTAATTTTGCCGTCCCTGAAGCAAAAGGTTTCAGACGGTGGGGTGGATGAGTGGCTGAAATCAGTAGTTTGCTAAACTGCCGTACGGGTAACTCTGTACCGCGGGTTCGAATCCCGCCCCCACCGCAGTTAAAAATAGTTCTGGGATATTTCTTTAGAAATACTCAGATGAGTTCGGGAAGTAGCGCA
>JBDLUR010000155.1:0-12062 GCA_039805205.1 Bacteroidota bacterium | reverse complement strand
AATGCTTTTATGGTAATGGGAATAAAGGATAGTTTTGAATGGACAAGAAACAATCCTAACATAGGAGTTTATTTCACCTACATGGATAGCAGTGGAAAAATAGCTGATACGGCAAATGCTTACTTAAAGCAATTTGTTCAGTTAAAGAATGCTGATTAACGTCTTTCTTGCGGTTTTGCCTCACTCGCAATCATTTTTCTGCCCATCACCTCTGATTCATGCAAAGAAGCAATAGCTTTTAAAGCTGATTCATCATTGGGCATTTCTACAAAACCGAAGCCTTTGCTTCTGCCAGACATTTTATCAATAATAATACGTGCTGAAGTTACTTCACCGTATGGAGTGAATAATTCTGCTAATGATTCATTTGTTAGCTTGTAGTTGAGGTTTCCGACGAAAATATTCATAAAAAATGTTTCTGTATAGGCTCACAACATACTATCCGGGAGAAGGTTCACTCAAGTACTTAGTTTTTAATCAATAGTCTAGCCAGCGCATCATCTTTTTGATAAATGTCTTCTCTATAATTAAGTTTTCCATTAATATCTACAAATGCGGTTAAGTACAAGATGTACACAGGCACCTCTTTTTCTAGCTTAACATAATTTTCCTTTTTAGTAGATAAAATTTCATCCATTTTCTCAGTTGACCACCCGGGTTGCTCCCTCAGTAAATACGATGCTAATTGGTAAGAGGCAGAAATTCTTATGCAACCATGACTAAAAGCTCGTCTTTGTTCTCTAAATAATCCTTTTGCCGGTGTATCATGTAAATAAATATCAAATGGGTTGGGAAATATAAATTTGATCGTACCTAATGCGTTATCAGGTCCGGGTAACTGCCTTAACCTGCCATCAACCCATTCCATATGGTTCACTTGCAAATAGTCTTTCTGATTGGCTATCGCAGGTAGTATTTCTTTTTTTAATATCTGATCTGGAATATTCCAGTAGGGGTTAAAAACTATGTATTTCATCATCCCCTTGAAAATAGCGGTTTTATTGGTCTCCTTACCTACAATGGCTTCACAAGAAAAAATAAGACTATCGCCTTGCATTACCTGCAAAAGGAAAGCAGGTATATTCACCACTACATAATTTTTATCTGAGGAAAGGGGTAACCACCTGCAACGTTCCATATTGATCATTACCTGTTCAATACGGGCTTCTACTGAAATATTTAATGCCTGTACTGTAGATTTTCCTACTATCCCATCTGGCAGTAAACCATGATTTTGCTGAAATAATTGAATAACCCGGGTAAGATCTTGTGTAAAAGATTCACTACTGTCATTGTTTTCCCACTCTCCGCTCAACTTTAATCGCCTTTTTATTAAAGGGACAATAGGATTGACCTTTCCTTCACTTACTGCATAACCAATATTGGGTATTATCGGCCATCCTCCCTTTTGTTGAATTTTCCTGAGTTGAATCAATCCTATCCTTAATAGTTGATATTGAGGATAAACAGATTTTTCTATAGCATCTTGCTCGCCTGCAATAAATTTATCTAAGAGGTCAGTGTAGTTTTTTTTGACCTTCGGAATGTGCCAATCAAGTTCATGCAAATCTTTTTCTGGTAATCCTTCTAAAACACGATGGGCAAAATGAAAGTATTGAGCGGTTTGCATCACATCCACAAATTCAACACTATCGTTTTTTTCCTTATTCGCAAATCTTTTGAAATCTTCAAGGTGGGGTACCTGCGCAGTAAGACCATTTTCTTCCATCTGCATTACACGGTTGAATAGAATTTGAAAAGCCTCAATTTTCCCCAGGCTGTCGTGCCAGGCTAAGTCAAACGACCTATTGCGGTAAAACTGAAAAACTTCTTCTTGGTAGGGGTTAAGGTTTGTGTATGCCCTAAAAAAAAGAGTGATCTGTAAACTATCAATTGAAATGGGACTGCTTTCAATAAAACTTCCAGCCACTATGGCTGCATTAATGGTATCAGAATAAGTATTGGCAATTGAATGATTGTTCTTTGATTCTATAAACTTACATGAAGAATTACAATGAATAAATAAAAGCAAAAATGAAACTAGGCTAGATTTCATGTTGGAAAGTTAGGGCATAAAAAAAGCCCCCAGTAAACTGAGGGCTCTTTTCTATTGAAAAGCTTTTATTCTGCAACAATTTCCAAACCAATTTCAGTTTCGTTTCCGTTACCAAAATCAACCTTGGCCTTGTAACTTCCCAACTCCTTGATTTCGTCAACCAATTGGATACGACGTCTGTCGATTTCATATCCTTTTTGCTCACGAATAGCTTTCGCAACTTGAACAGTGGTAACACTACCAAAAATCTTTCCGGTAGTACCAGTCTTGGCACCAATGGTAACAGGACCTTCCTGCAAAGCTGCAATAACCTTGTTGATCTCAGCTAGCATTTTGTCTTCTTTCTTCTTGATTTGCTTCAAACGCTCTTCCAATTGTTTGAGGTTAGAATGAGAAGCTTCAACTGCAAACTTCTGAGGAATCAGGTAGTTGCGTGCGTAACCATTCTTTACGTTCACTACTTCGTTAGCGCCGCCTAGATTGTTTACGTCTTGAATTAATATTACTTGCATTTTTTTTAATTTAAAGTTTTACCAATTTCCAATCCACAAGGGACTGTCACACCGATAGGTGATTAGGGCAGGTTCTACTTCAATAAATCGGTCACGTATGGTAACAATGCCATTTGACGTGCACGCTTAATTGCTTCTGATACCTTACGCTGATACTTTAGTGAGTTACCAGTAATACGGCGAGGCAACATTTTACCTTGCTCGTTCAGGAACTTCTTCAAAAACTCAGCGTCTTTGTAGTCAATGTAACGAATACCATACTTCTTGAAACGACAGAATTTCTTCCTTGGTTTCTCAGTCTTGATCGCCGTTAGGTACTTAATTTCATTTGCTTTTGCCATGATTTAGCCCTCCACTGCTTTTTCGTTTCCTGTTGGTACACCACTTCTCTTTTTCTTGTTGTACTCGACGGCGTATTTATCGAGCTTGATAACAATGTGACGGAGAACCTGCTCGTCACGCAGGAGCTGAATCTTCAGCTTCTCATTCATGTTGGATGGCGCTACATACTCCATAACCCAGTAGATACCAGTGGTCTTCTTCTGGACGGGGTAGGCCAGTGATTTCAACCCCCAGGGGTTGCTATGTACGATTGAACCATCACCAGCAGTGATGAAATCGACATATTTCTTCTGAGCAGTTTTAAATTCCTCTTCACTCAGAACAGGGGTAAAAATCACCATCAATTCATAATTTTGCATAAACCCTGTATTTTTTTTGATTTGATAATGGGGTGCAAAGCTAAGCCTTTTTCGTCACTTCTCCCCATAAATCCTGCATTTTTTGTCTTTTTTCCTCATTCAGGGGGCTTTTTTACAGTGTCAACCTGTCACTTTTGCTTCTTGGCACTTAATTTGACCATCGGGATAAAAAATAATTGTTATGCAAAAAGGGCAAATACGTGTTCAGACGGAGAATATCTTCCCCATTATTAAGAAGTTCCTTTATAACGAGCATGATATTTTTTTAAGGGAATTGATTGCTAATGCAGTGGATGCAACACAAAAATTAAAAACATATGCATCGTCTGGTGAAGCAAAGGGAGAGTTGGGTGAGTTGAGAATTGATGTGGTGATTGACAAAGAGGCAAAAACGCTCACAATTAGCGATAGGGGAATTGGAATGACTGCCGAAGAGGTAGATAAATACATCAACCAGGTAGCCTTTTCAAGTGCAGAAGAGTTTTTAGAAAAATACAAGGGACAGAATGAGGCTAATATCATTGGCCACTTCGGACTAGGATTTTACAGTGGCTTTATGGTTAGTGAAAGGGTAGAATTAAAAACACTTTCTTATAAAGAGGGAAGTGAAGCTGTGGTTTGGGAATGTGATGGTAGTCCAGAATTTACTTTGCAGCCAACCGAGAAAAAAGAAAGAGGTACTTCTATTGTTTTGCACATAAACAATGAAAGTGAAGAGTTCCTAGATGCATTCAGGATAAAAAATGTACTTGACAAGTTCTGTAAGTTTTTGCCTGTGCCTATTTTCTTTGAGGACAAACAAATAAATAATACAGCTCCTGCATGGATTAAAAAACCTGCCGAATTAGAAACAAAAGATTACGAAGAGTTTTATAAATCACTTTATCCATTCAATGAAACGCCGCTGTTCTGGATTCATTTGAATGTTGATTATCCTTTTACACTTACAGGCATTCTCTATTTTCCTAAAATCAAGCAATCCTACGAAATTCAAAAAGATAAGATTCAGCTTTACTCTAATCAGGTATTTGTAACAGATGAGGTAAAAGATATTGTTCCAGAATTTTTAATGCTGTTGCAAGGTGTTATTGATTCACCAGATATTCCACTGAACGTAAGCAGAAGTTATTTGCAAGGAGATCCCAATGTAAAAAAGATCAATAACCACATTACTAAGAAGGTAGCCGACAAGTTGGATGAAATCTTCCGTAACGAAAGAAAATCATTTGAAGAAAAGTGGGAGAGCCTTGGATTGTTTGTCAAATATGGTATGATAACAGACGATAAGTTCCGTGAGAAAGCGGATAAGTTTCATATCATGCAAGATGCTGTTGATGGAAATTTCTATACGTTGGAAGAATACAAACTTGCAGCAGAAACTTTACAAAAAAATAAAGAAGATAAGCTTGTTATATTATATGCTACTGATGTTGTACAACAAGATGCATATATTAAAGCAGCACAAGAAAGAGGATACAAGGTTGTGAAGATGGATACTTTAGTTGATGCTTCTTTCATAGGACAGATTGAATCTAAGTGGGAAAATGTGCAGTTTACAAGGGTTGATGCAGACATCACTGATAACCTCATTGATAAACAGGAAGACAATAAGTCGGTTTTATCTAAAAATGAAGAGGAACAATTGAAGAAGTTATTCGACTTCCAAATGCCTAATTTAACAATGACCGTTGAGGTGAAGGGATTGAGTGCTGATGCGCCTCCAGTGGTTGCAACCCGTCCTGAATTCATGAGAAGAATGAAAGACATGGCTTCAATGAGCGGACCTATGGGAAGCTTTTATGCAAACATGCCAGATGAAGTAACGCTTACTATTAATGGGAACAATCCTTTGTATGGTTCAATTTTGAAATTGTCTGATAATCAACAACAAGAAAAACAAATACGCAATCTTGCAGATCTGGCTTTGTTGTCTCAAGGCATGTTAAAAGGAGCTCAACTGACAGATTTTATCAAAAGGAGTACAGAGCTAATGCAAACCGCTGTTACAAAGTCGTAAATTTTACTCAGTGTAGTTTATACCAGGACCCGCAAAGCGGGTCCTATTTTTTTCCAGCAACAGCAAAGTCGATTACTTTGAGTTGTAGAGAAGTAAGGTCACGAAAATTATTTTCTTCCAAATGAAAGACGATATCTAGTTGTGTGTTTTCTTCTAGCGCTTGGAATTTTTCAGCCATGCCAAATCCGATGCCAGTTATTTTTAAACCATTTTTCTGAACCTCAAATCGCACGTGTTCTTCTTTCACTATTCGGCAACCTATATTGTTGACTTGTCGAATACAAAAAACTGGTTTTGGATTTTCTGGTCCGAATGGTTCCATTTGCTCAAGTATATTATAAAATCCTGGAGTAAGATCTTCTAATTCAAGCTCAGCATGAATTTCCAATTCTGGAATCATTTGTTCGTCACTCAAAGATGCGGCAGCTATTGCTTCAAATCTTTGTTTAAATGCGTCAAGGTTCTCAGGTAACAAGGTCATCCCTGCTGCAAAATAATGTCCGCCAAATCCAAAAAGTAAATCGCTGCAATGTTCTAGTCCGTCGTGAATATTAAAACCAGGAATACTTCTAGCACTGCCCGCAATTAAAGATCCACTTTGTGTGAGTACAATGGTAGGTTTGTAATATCGCTCTAATAAGCGACTAGCAACAATGCCTATAACGCCCTTATGCCAATTCGAATCAAAAACAACAATTGCCTTTTTCGATGCTAGAGTAACATCAGCTTCTAGTTGGGCAATTGCTTCTGTGGTTATACTTGCATCCGCTTCTCTTCTGTTTGTATTGTCGTTTTGAAGTAGCAGTGCAAGGGCTTTTGCTTTCTCAGGATCTTTTTCTATAAATAGGGATACAGCTTTTTTTGCATCATCCATTCTTCCTGCAGCATTGATTCTTGGCCCAATCATAAATGCAAGACTGGAAACAGTAAGTGATTGTTGAACCTTGCTTAGGTCGATTAAAGCTTTTATTCCTGTGGAAGGATTTTCATTGGCCTGCTTGATGCCAAGAAATGCCATACGTCTATTCTCGCCAGTTATCGGTACAATGTCTGCAGCAATAGCAGTGGCAACGAGTTCCAAATAAGGTAGATAATGAGTCTCGTTAATATTTAGTGTTGTTGCAACTGCCTGTATCAATTTAAATCCAACACCACACGCACACAAATCTTTATAGGGGTAGGTGCAGTCAGTTTGCTTTGCATTTAAGATAGCAACAGCAGGGGGGATAGTTGATCCAGGAAGATGATGGTCGCAAATTATAGTGTCAATATTATTTTGTTTTGCAAACTCAATTAGATCAACTGATTTAATGCCACAGTCGAGTGTGATTAATAAATTGAAGTTGTGCTCAATGGCATAGTTGATACCTAATTGAGATAGGCCATATCCCTCTTTGTATCGATTGGGGATATAGTAATCTAATTTTTCTTTGTCGTATACCGTACATAAAAAATCATACATGATAGCAACAGATGTAGTGCCATCAACATCATAGTCGCCGTAGATTAAAATTTTCTCTTGTCCTTCAATTGCTTTAATGATACGATTTACGGCCTGCTGCATGTCCTTCATCAGAAAAGGATCATACAATTGCGTAACGTCTGGCCTAAAATACAATCTTGCCTCCTCAAAATTTTCAATACCCCGATTAACCAGAATACTGCACAACACAGGGTGAATCTTCAATGTTTGTTGAAGTCGGGCAACTTTTTCACTATTTGCTTGATTGACCTTCCACCTGCGCGCTATTGCCATGTTTATTTTTTTCTTTCTGTCGTGAACCTCACAAGATCGGCTAGTGCATTTTTTTCTGGAGATGAAGGAAATTTTTCGAGAGCTTCCAATGCTTTTTGTTTGTAGAACTCCATTTTTTCTGTTGCGTATTGAATACCACCTGCTTTAGTTACAACATCAATGACTGCTTTAATGCTGCTTTCATCTTTGTTTTTGTTCTTTATAGTGTAAATTAAAGCACGTCTGTTTTCTTTGGAGCTGTTCTTGAGGGTGAAAATAAGCGGCAGTGTAAGTTTTTTTTCTCGAATGTCGTTTCCTGTGGGCTTTCCTACATCATCTGTTCCATAATCAAATAAATCATCTTTGATCTGAAAAGCGATACCTGTATATTCACCAAAGCTGCGTAACATGTCAACTTGTTTTTCATCTTGGTTAGCGGTATAGGCACCTGCTGCACATGCGGAAGCCAGCAGTGAAGCCGTTTTGTTCGATATAATAGTAAAGTAATCCTCTTCAGTAATATTCAGTAGCCTTGATTTTTGAAGTTGTAAAAGTTCGCCCTCACTCATTCTTCTAACTGCATCTGACATTAATTCTAATACACGAAAATCCTTGTTTTCTAAGGAAAGTAACAATCCTTTGGCAAGGAGATAGTCGCCTGACAATACTGATGCTTTGGTCTTCCAAAGTGCTGGAATAGACAAAAACCCTCTTCTTTCGTGTGCTTCATCTACAACATCATCATGAACCAGGGTAGCAGTATGTAATAATTCCACTAAAGCAGCAGCTCTGTAAGTGGCTTCATTGATATCCCCACAAAGTTTGGCAGACAATAATACGAACAAAGGTCTTAGTTGCTTTCCCTTGGTTTTGACAATGTACTGCATCATCCTGTTAAGCATGGGGGTATTGCTCTTCAGTGCATTTTTAAAAATGACTTCAAACTCCTTCAGTTCTGCTTCAACTATATTGTATCCTGGGTTCATGTGGGAACGCGAACTTACGCAATATTTTGCCATCTGATTTAACTAGTTTTCTAGTAATTCACAAATATGCTTTTGCTTGAAAATGAGGGAGTTATAAAAAGTGAACGAGCTTTACGAAAAGGCAAAAAATCCGCATATTTATTTGAAAATTAAAACTTTGGGTCTATATTTGCTTCACAAGGCAGGTCCTGTGTAAAATCATTAAAAACAAACATTCTTATGGCAATCAAAAAGTACACTCTTTTTCTTGGCTTAATGGTAGCGGCTTTGACTACCCAAGCACAAGTAGCAGAATGGGCGGATTCATCATTGATTCCACCTTCTCGTCTAGCACAACACAATGAATTTGTAAACAACCAGTACAATTTCCCTGCCAAGCCTAGAAGTCAGTGGGAGTTGGGTATCAAATTTGGTACACCTTCTATCAGCAGTGACGTTGATGGTTTGAATCCAAACTTTGGTGTTGGTGTACACGTAAGAAAAGCCTTAGGATATTTGGTATCTGTAAGAGGTGAAATTTTCAACGGTACTGCAAAGGGTTTGGGTGTTAAAGAAAATTACAATTACAAGAACAATCCAGCTTGGAATAGTGCCTACAATTCAACAACTGACAAAGTTTTTTATAACTACAAAACACAGTTGACTGATGTGAGTGCGCAATTATTATTCAATCTTTCCAATATTGGTTTCCACAGGGCTGAACCTAAGTTCGCTTTGTATGCAATAGCGGGAGTTGGAATGACAATGTATCAAGCGAATATAGATGCTTTGAATGGCGGTAACACCAAGTATAACTTTAATTCAATCAGCTCTGGTCTTTCTGCTTCTGAAACAAGATCAGCTTTAAAGGCTTTGTTGGATGGTACTTATGAAACACCTGCTGAAAGAACCAAATCTGGAACTGGTAGAACAAGTGTAATGAGTGCAACATTTGGTTTTGGCGCAGCCTTCAAGATTTCAAAGAAAATCAATATTGCAATCGAAGACAGGTTTACTGTTGTTGATGATGATTTGTTAGACGGACAAAAGTGGGGTCCATTCCCAGCTGGTAATCCTTCACTTTCTTCAAACAATGATACCTATAACTTCTTGTCAATTGGTTTGAACATCAATATCCTTTAATTCTTAATTGCCTAAATATTAGCGATATGAAGCTGAATAAATTATTTTCGATTCTTTTTCTTGCTGCCTTCCTTGTTGCAGGACAGGACACATTTGCACAGAAAAAGACCAAATCAGTAGAACCACTTTATTGGAAAAATCCACTAGAGTTTGTTTACAGTGAGTTGAACTCGCCTAAGAGAATGAAAATGCCAAAGGTTGTATTGGCTGATGCTGATGGTGACGGTGTTACTGATCAGTTTGACAGAGAGCCAAATACACCAGCAGGTGCTCCAGTGGATGCACATGGTGTTAGTAAAGATACTGATGGTGATGGTGTACCTGACTTCAAAGACAAGCAATTGATTACTCCAACAGAGTGTCAGCCTGTTGATGCAAATGGAGTTGGTAAGTGCCCAGAGCCAGCATGCTGCAAAATTGTGCCTCCAGCACCAACTTGCAATATGGGTAGCATCCCAAGCATTACTTTTGCAAAGTCATCTGCTAAACTTTCTACAGGTGCTGAATCTTTATTGGCTGCAGTTGCAGATCGTTTAAAGAACAACCCTGCTTGTAAAGTATTCATCACTGGATATGCTGAAGCATCAAAAGCTAGTCAGCAAATTAGCTGGGATCGTGTTAATGCAATCATCACTTATCTTACTGAAAAGCAGGGTATTGCTGCTGAGAGATTGATCAACAAATATGGTCAGGCTGACGGTGATGTGAATGTTATTGACTTGAGCGCGACTGGTGAAAACATCGAGGGTCCGAATACAGTTCCTGCTCCGCATCCAAACTTGCGTACAAAGAACTAATTCTTTTATAAATTTGAATAAGCCCTCCAATGGAGGGCTTATTTTTTTATGATGAGGTTAACCATTCGCCTTGACCAAACTTACTATCTTAGTGTCGTCTGCAATGCTTAAATTTGCACCCGCTTATGAAGGTTAGAAATTTTCTATTCATTGTTTTTGCACTACTCATGGCTTCTTGTTCAAAATTCAACAAAGTGTTGAAGAGCAATGATTATGAGTACAAGCTTAAAATGGCCAATGAGTACTACGATAAAAAAATGTATCGCCAGTCGCAGGTCCTTTTTGAAGAGCTTTTCCCTGTTTTCAAGGGTACTCCTCAGTTTGACGACCTCTACTACAAATATGCCTATGCTCATTATAATCTCAAGGATTATACGACAGCAGAAAATCTATACAAAGGCTACCTTGAAGTCTTTCCCAATAGCAGTAGGGCTGAAGAAATAGAGTTCATGCAGGCATACTGCTTTTTCAAACAGTCGCCTAAAGCTGAATTGGAACAAGCCAATACCCTTAAAGCCATTGGTATGTTCCAGGTATTCTTAAATACCCATGCAGAGTCTGCTAAGCGTAAAGAGGCTGAAGGGATTATTGCTCAATGTCAAGTAAAGTTGGAAAAAAAGGAATATTTGTCAGCTCAATTGTATTATAACCTTGGGCAATTTAGGGCAGCGGCACTAACCTATACCACGTTAATGAATAATTATCCTGATTCTCAAAAAGGGGATGAATATAAGCTGATGGCCATCAAATCCTACTTTAAATACGCTGAAATGAGCGTAAAAGAGAAGCAGGAAGAGCGTTATACAAGAGTTGTAAGAGAGGTAGAAGACTTTCAGGATCGATTTCCAGAAAGTAAATTATTGAAAGAAGCAGAACGTTACTTAACTTTGTCCCAAAACAATCTTAAATCACTGAATAATGAGCAAACTTCGCAGGCAGTTGGGAAATAACCTTACTAATGTGGTTGAGACCAAAGATCTCAATGAAATAAAGAGTAAGACCGGTAATCTATATGAGTCTATTTCCATCATCGCTAAAAGAGCTGGCCAAATCAATATTGCCCTAAAAGAAGAGCTTCATAATAAATTGGAGGAATTCGCTTCTCACACCGATAGCTTGGAAGAAATTCATGAGAACAAGGAGCAAATAGAGATTTCTAAGGCATATGAAAAAATGCCAAATCCAGCCTTGTTGGCAACACAAGAATTTATGGAGGATAAAGTTTATTTCCGCAAGAATGATGAGGATCTATTCCGCTAGTTCTTTGCAATATATTTCAAAGGCGATGGTATTCACCATCGCCTTTTTTGTTTCTGGTTTTTCATTCGAAGATTAGTTAACTTCGATTACTGAATATTATTGGTAGATGCGATTTTTGGCGAATAAATTAGTTGTTGTTTTTCTGTCTTGTTTGTGTTGCTCTGGAGTAACTGTAGCGCAAGAGCTTAACGCTAAGGTGACTGTGGTTTCAGCACAAATTGGGAATACAGTCGACAAAAGAGTATTCCAAAACTTGCAGACTTCTTTGGTTGCTTTTCTCAACAAGCGAAAATGGACAAATGATGTTTTTGAAGCCAATGAAAAAATTGAATGTAGTTTTCTTATCAATCTTCAATCGGTAGTAGAGCCAAATGTTTATAAGGGTACACTAACTGTTCAGGCAGGGCGTCCTGTTTATAACGCGTCTTATCTATCGCCTCTCGTTAATTTTATCGACAATGATATCACATTCAGATTTGTTGAATTTCAACCTATTGAATTCAATGAAAATAGGGTATCAGGTAATGAGCCGCTTGCTGCCAACTTGCCGGCATTAATCGCTTATTATGTCAATATTATACTGGGACTAGATTATGATTCTTATGCACCTCGTGGGGGGGATCCTTTTTTTCAAAAAGCAAACCTCATTGTCAGCGCAGCCCCTGAAGGTCGTTCTATTACTGGGTGGAAACCATTCGACGGACAAAGAAATCGTTATTGGCTTGCAGAAAATCTGCAAAATGCCAGATATGCTTTAGTGCATGATGCGGTCTATACATACTATCGCCAGGGCATGGATAAGTTAATTGAAAATGATGCAATAGCTAGAGAGCAAATGCTCAACAGCATCAATATGCTCAATACCTTAAATATTGA
>JBDLUR010000154.1:0-3942 GCA_039805205.1 Bacteroidota bacterium | reverse complement strand
GTTTTATAGGTGGCCAATGCGCCAAAATCTGAATAGTTTTCAAAGCGGACTGCTCCGGTGATGAGTAATTTGCTATTAGGCGTGTAAGTAACATCACCATACAACCCAGAGACAAGACGATTTTTGCTGGTAACATCAGCTGGACTAAACCCTGGGAAACCTTGTGCACCGGCACTTTGACGGGTTAACCCAGGTACTCCCGGATAAGCCTTATAAGAGGCTTCTTCACCTGCTCGAATACTATAGTTTTCGTACCTCAATTCAGCACCGTATGAAACAGCCAGACCTCCGGCGTTTTCTTTTCCAAATTGTTTTGATGCATCAATGTTTAAGGTGTTTTGTAAAAACCTAAATCCACCATCATCAAAAGAAGTTTTTGATGCATCTCCAATGATTGATGCATTGAATGTTTTGTATCCAAAATAATCAAAACTATTATACCCAATGGCATTGCTAACATCCCAGTTCCAACCTTTTCTTGAAATGGTACTGTATCCTGCAACTAGAGATAAATCAATGATTTCAGTTTGGATACGTGGATTGAAACTGGTATCTCCAGCGCCTGTTCTGAACATGATGTCTGGAACAAAAATGATGGAGCCATCGGAATTGCGTGGGAAACGATTAGGGCTACTTTTCCAGTTTCTGGTAAATGCATATGCGTCTGATTTTTTTCTATTGATGCCACCATAAGCATAGAATTTCCCATTTGTTTGTCCGGGTAACTCCATATTAAAAAAGGCACCTGTAGAAAGAGAAGATGCATCACCAAAACCCTGACGAATCGTATTTTTTAATGGTAGTCCGTTTTTATCATTGATATCATTTGAAGCTGCTTGACGGAATGTTTTTTCCTGGTTAACCATTTCCAATGATAGATTGAAGAAACCTCCACGATTACCAAGTGTAAAACCTTTGTTTGCAGTGAATGTACTTGCAACACCATCAATTGGTCCTTTGTACAAGTAATCATTGTTATTTCGGAACTTATAGGTATTGAACTTATTATCTACATACCCGCTTACTCCTGTCATGATGTTCCAATCGCTAGCCCCTTTTTTCAATTGTAGGTTGATAACCCCAGCTATGGCATCAGAGCCATATTGAGCAGAAGCCCCGTCTCGGAGAATTTCAACACGATCAACTGCTATTTGAGGAAAACTGCTGAGGTCAACTCCCGAATTAGCACGTCCTCTTGTCCCAAAGATGGCTACCAATCCAATACTGTGCCTGCGTTTTCCATTGATCAATACAAGGGTCTGGTCAGGGCCTAATCCTCTCAATGTACCAATGTTCACATGATCAGCTCCATCAGTTCCTGATTGCTTATTGAAGTTGAACGAAGGAGCAGCAAAATTGAGGTTGGCTGTGAGGTCCATACGACCAGAATTTATTGCCAAATCACCAACGCGAATCACATCCACTGGAACTGGAGATTCAGTTTTTATCCTGGCACCCCCGCGGGTACCAATAACCACCACTTCTTCAATAGAGGATTTGAATACTGTAGTATCTGATTGCTTGTCTTGTGCTGATAATTGTAAGGCTGAAAAAACGAATGCAATGCAAGTTAAAAGTCTCATATAATTAGCTTGGTCAACAATTAAACGTCAAAATTAAATGATTTAAAATTGTTCTTTATCTAAGCCCAAAAACTTTAGATTTATTCCCTAAATTTGCAGTCCTCAGAACATTAATTGTTCTAGGGCCTATAGCTCAGCTGGTTAGAGCATCCCGACCACAGTCGGGAGGGTCCCGCTTCAATGTCAAATTTCATTACCTATATTATCTATTCGCCATCACTTGATAAATTTTATATTGGACATACCTCCAATATTAATGAACGTCTCATAAAGCATAACTCAAACCACAAAGGCTTTACTGGTGGGGTAAATGATTGGGCGATAGTTTATCAGGAAATTTATTCCAAAAAAGAAGACGCTTATCAAAGGGAACGAGAAATCAAAAAATGGAAAAGTAGAAAAATGATTGAAAAACTCATTGGTTCCTAATCTTTCAATTTATTCCCTAAATTTGCAGTCCTCAGAACATTAATAGTTCTAGGGCCTATAGCTCAGCTGGTTAGAGCACCTGACTCATAATCAGGGGGTCCCTGGTTCAAGCCCAGGTGGGCCCACTTCAAAATCAAGCAGTTATGAAGAGTAATCTCATAACTGCTTTTTCATTTCAAGCAATTTGAAAAAATTAAACATGAAATCTGAAATATATTTACCTGCAATGTGTAAGTAAGATTCGTTTATTCTCTTGCCTTACTAATGGATGCGTTTTATGCCCCCATATATTCTTCCGAGCTTCTTTTCCAGCGTTTACGATATCTACAATTGGGTATGGATAATCCTTACCAATTATCACACCTAACATCTCTTGTTCCATCAAACTCATCTTATAAGGCTCATGCAAAAGTTCTTTGGGAAGAGGCCTCAGTTCAGGTAACCACTTTTTTATAAAAATACCTTCTGGATCGTGTTCCAAGCTTTGCTTAATTGGGTTGTACATCCTAATGGTATTAATGCCTGTAGTACCAGCTTGCATTTGAAATTGAGTGAAATGTATCCCAGGCTCATAGTCTAAAAATAATTGGGCTAAATGATAGGTAGCGTCTCTCCAATCTTGATATAAATGATGGCAGAAAAAACTCACTAACATTGCTCGCATTCTAAAATTTATCCACCCCGTCACTTGTAAACATTTCATACAAGCGTCAATCAAAGGGAAGCCAGTCCTCGCTTCTTTCCAGGCTTTGATGTATTCTATATTCTTTGAATGTTCCAACAGTTCATAGCCCGAATTGATGCATTTAGTTTCATAACTGCAATCCACTTCAAATTTTTGTATAAAGTGGCAATGCCATTTCAAACGGGTTAACATATTAGCAAAAGAGGATTTATTTTTTGCCCCTTTGGTAGCATTATTAATAAATTGATAAGCCTGCTTGACTGAAATATTACCCCAACTCAAGTAGGGTGAAATACGGCCACAACTAATCCTACTTTCATTGGGTTTACTAATATGCCGACTATAGTTTTGACCACGACCACTTATAAAGGTCTGTAAATATTTGAATGCAAAATCTTCGCCCGCTGGTTGATATGATTTTGGGTAATCATTGAATGATGTTAGCTGTTCATTACTTAAAGGGTATGGATTCTGAAATGACAAATCTGACGGTATTTTAAATTGATTTATAATCAATGGGGTGTTCATGTTAGCATACCATTGTTTATCCCAGCCTACTCTATTTTTTATACCTCGGACAATCCCATCTCTTTGTGATTCTTTCCACCTTATTTGATTTTCCTTACAATACTTTTTAACCAACTGATCTCGATCATAGGTCAAGTGTATTCCTGTTTCTTGGTAACTAAATATTGTTACGATCGTGTATTGAGCTTGAATGGTATCTAATACGGTAACGATATCGGTATTAAAAATGATAACTTCTCTGTTATGTTCACTCAACTTTTTATTGAGCTGCATAATTGATTGATATTGGAATTGTAAATGCCTCAGACTTGTATCTGGATAGGCTATCATCAATGGCTCGAATACAAAAATAATCAGGTAGGGAAGCCCATTTTCCTCAGCAAGAAAAAGAGGATGATGATCTTGAGAACGTAAATCTCTCTTTAACCATACAACATTGATCTGTTCTTTTGTAACCATGTAAATTAATCTGCAAATATATTCACATTGTTACTTCCCTAAATAGAAATTGTGTTTAACCAAACAGGTCTAAAGCTAGTCGGAAAGTATTACAATGTGCTTCTACAAGGGTTTTTATTTCGGGAGAATAGCCCCCACCCAGTGTAACTGTTACTGGAATATGATGTTTCTTAAGTTGGGTAAAAACAAATTCATCTCTTTGTTTACAAGCTTCAATACTTACTTGTAATTTTCCAAATTTATCCGTATTTAATATAT
>JBDLUR010000153.1:0-3634 GCA_039805205.1 Bacteroidota bacterium | reverse complement strand
TACCCATTTTTGAAAAAACTTTCAATAAACCTTCATTGACAGCCTTGATGTAGTTCTTCTTTAATTGTTCTGGATCTAAATCTGTTTTTAGTTTGCCACTCATCCTCATGTCTCTGATGCTAGATAAAGCCAAATAAGGATTGATGGCAGTTGCACCAAAACCAACAAGACATGCGAAATGATGGACTTCCCATACATCTCCTGCTTCAACAATAATTCCCACTTTACCTCTATAACCTTTTCTAATAAGGTGATGGTGTATCGCTGCAGTTGATAACAAGGAAGGGATTGGAGCGTGATCTGAATCTATTGCCCTGTCTTGTAAAATCAATACTTCGAAGCCATCCTCAACAGCATCCACTGCATATCTGCAGATTCTATCCAATGCTTTTTTCAAAGCTCCTGAACTACCATCAGCTCTGAAATAACATTGCAATGTTTTTGCCTGAAAGATGCCTGTATCAATACTTCTGATTTTTTCAAGATCATGATTGGTTAAGACCGGATGCTTAAGTGCAACAGTATGACAACTCAATGGGTCTTCAATGAGCATATTTCCATTGTTACCAACAAATGTTGCAAGTGACATTACTAATCGTTCTCTAATTGGATCAATTGGAGGGTTTGTGACCTGTGCAAACAATTGTTTGAAGTAACTACTTAGATGTTGAGGTTGGTCACTAAGTATAGCTAATGGAACATCTGTACCCATCGAACCAATTGGTTCTTTACCTTCGATTGCCATTGGTGCAATGATGTTTTCTAAATCTTCTGCGCTATACCCAAATGCTTTTTGGTACTTAAATACTTGATCAGGTTGTAAGTGGGTGAAAGTTACGCGTGGATCAGGCAACTCATTTAACCTTATTTTGTATTTATTTAGATAATCGGAATAAGGCTTCTGGCCACATATGTTTTTCTTTACTTCTTCATCACTGATGATTCTACCTTCTTCAATGTCTACAACAAACATTTTGCCTGGTTGTAATCTTCCCTTTTCAATTACAAGTGAAGGGTCTACTGGAAGAGCACCTGTTTCAGAAGCCATGATTACACGGTCGTCTGACGTTACACAATACCTGGAAGGTCTTAATCCATTTCTATCAAGGGTTGCACCAATCATCCTTCCATCTGTAAATGAAATAGAGGCGGGTCCATCCCAAGGTTCCATGATTGACGCATGGAATTCATAAAAGGCTTTTTTAACAGGGTCCATTTTTTCATCACCATCCCATGCTTCTGGTATCAACATCATCATAACATGAGGAAGCGATCTCCCTGTCATGGTCAACAATTCAATCATGTTGTCCAAACTGGCAGAGTCACTCTGACTACTTGAAACAAGTGGTAGAATCATCTCCATTTCCTCTTTGGTGAAATAGGGAGATGTGAATCCTTTCTCATTGGTTTTGATCCAATTTAAATTGCCTTGCAAGGTATTGATCTCACCATTGTGAGCTATGAACCTGAATGGTTGTGCAAGTTTCCAAGAAGGGAAGGTGTTGGTGGCAAATCTTGAATGCACCAAACCAAGTGCACTTACCAATTTTTTATTTTGAAGATCCGGATAGTAACTACGGACTTGTCCGCTTGTTAATTGACCTTTGTAAACAATTACTTTGTAGGATAAGGATGCCAAATAAAATCCAATTGGATCTTTTTTGACTGTATTATTAATGAGATGACTTGCATAGTTTCTCAAGACAAAAAGCTTTCTTTCAAAAGCCATTGGATCATTAATATGATCGGGACAGGAAATGAAAACTTGCTCAATATCTGGCTCTACAGATCTAGCTGTAAATCCGATTTGCTCCGGGTTTACAGGTACTTTTCTCCAGGCAAGAACTTCCATGCCCAATTCCTCAGTCGTTCGGGTAAATATATCTCTACATTCCTCTCTCAAACGAAGCTCTTTTGGGAAGAAAACCATCCCTACACCATATCTTCCAAAAGCAGGTAAATGAACACCTAATTTCAAACATTCGTCAAAGAAAAAGGCATGAGGTGTTTGAATCAAGATACCAGCACCATCACCAGTATTATTTTCACATCCACAGGCACCCCTGTGTTCCATATTTTCTAATATGGTTAGGGCGTCAGAAATTATCTGATGACTTTTATTACCCTTGATATTCGCTACAAAACCTATTCCACATGCATCTCTTTCGAATTCAGGACGATATAATCCCGGATTTCTTGCCATAAGAAAACTAATTTTAAATAAATTCTAATAAAACGACCGATTGAGTGGATAAAATCCAACATTAGGGCAAGCGTTCGTTTGAAAATAAGCAAAAGATGCGAATGCTTGAAGAAAATTTCAAGAATTTAATTAAAAAGTTTTCAACGTATGGCTCTATTCTGCGTAACTGCTTACAGGCTCACAAGTACAAACCAAATTGCGGTCGCCATAGGTATTGTTCACCCTGGCAATCGTTGGCCAGAATTTGCTTACATGTAGGCGATCAATTGGGAATGCTGCTTTTTGTCTTGAATAGGGGCGGTCCCATTCGTTAATACATATGTTCTTGAGCGTATGCGGAGCTCTTTTCAAGACGTTATCTTTTTTATCAGCCTGACCATCTTCAATTTCTTTGATCTCATTGCGAATTGAAATCATTGCGTCGCAGAAACGATCAAGCTCGCCCTTGTCTTCACTTTCTGTTGGTTCAATCATGATGGTGCCAGGAACTGGGAAACTCATGGTAGGGGCATGGAAACCATAATCCATCAATCTTTTTGCAACATCTTCTGCTTCTATGTCGGCAGATTTTTTGAAAGGTCTTAGATCTACAATGAACTCGTGCGCACATGTATTGTTGCTTCCAAGGTAAAGTACATCGTAATGGCCAGTCAGCCTACATCTCATATAATTGGCATTGAGGATGGCATATTCAGTTGATGCTTTTAGTCCTTTGCTACCTAGCATTCTGATGTAACCATAACTGATAAGCAAGATACTTGCACTGCCATACGGAGCAGCACTAACAGCAGTATTGCCTTTATCCAATTTGATTTCCTCTTTATTGTTGAAACTATGTCCGGGTAGGAAAGGAGCCAAATGGGCTTTCACACAAATTGGGCCCATACCAGGTCCACCACCACCATGTGGAATAGCAAATGTTTTATGGAGATTCAAATGGCAAACATCCGCGCCAATCAAGCCCGGAGCAGTTAATCCCACTTGTGCATTCATATTAGCACCATCCATATACACTTGTCCGCCATGGTCATGAATGATTTGTGTAATTTCCTTTACAGTCTCTTCGTAAACACCATAAGTACTTGGGTAAGTAATCATGATGCCTGATAAAACATCACTGTATTGATTTGCTTTTTCTTTTAAGTCAACAAGATCAATGTAGCCATTATCCAATGCCTTTACTACAACAACTTTCATGCCAGCCATTACAGCTGAGGCTGGATTGGTTCCATGTGCTGAGATAGGAATAAGCATTACATTTCTATGGTGGTCGCCTCTCGACAAATGATAACCTCTGATGGCTAGTAAACCTGCATATTCTCCTTGTGCACCACTGTTAGGTTGAAGACTGCATGCATCAAATCCGGTTACTTCATTGAGGTATTTGGATAATTCTTCTACCATCAATTGATAGCCTTTTGTTTGAGAAGC
>JBDLUR010000152.1:0-6001 GCA_039805205.1 Bacteroidota bacterium | reverse complement strand
TGCGCTATTTCTTTGACTTCTCCTTTCCACATCAAGATTGCACCATAGCCACCTCTGCCAGGGTTGCCTCTGGAAGAACCGTCAGTGTATATGGTTAAGCCTTGGTGGTTGATCATTCAACGACAGTAACCTTAATGGTATTTGTAGGCAGATGAAGCTCTACTGGTGTACTTCCTGTGTTTACAACAACTTGTCCTTGCTTGATAAATCCTCTTTCTTTTAAGATTTTGATTTGATCAGCAATGATTTGATCATATCCAACTTCTTCATCATAGAAGAAAGCTCTTACGCCCCAGCTTAAGCTAAGTTGGTTGACTAGACTTCTTTCTTTTGTGAAGACAAATAAATTAGATTTAGGACGATAGCTGCTGAGTACAAAACCGGTATAACCAGTTTGTGTCATGCCAATTAAAGCATCTGCATTTGTGCTATCTGCTAGTCGGCATGCGGTAAGACAAACTGCATCACTTATATAGGTTGCGGAATCGGGAAGAGGTTTAATATCCTCATCTCTATTGTAACGATATTCTGTTCTTTCTGCTTCCATGATAATTTTACGCATGGTTTCTACAACCAGCGCAGGATGATTTCCTGTTGCAGTCTCTCCGCTGAGCATAACCGCATCTGCACCTTCTAATACAGCATTAGCAACGTCTGTACTTTCACTTCTATTGGGCTTTACTTTGTCAATCATACTCTCCATCATCTGAGTGGCAACGATTACTGGTTTGCCTCTTTTCATACACTCTCTGATGATTTGACGTTGAATCAATGGTACTCTTTCAATCGGTACTTCTACTCCCAAATCTCCACGTGCAACCATTACACCATGTGAAGCGCAAATGATGTCTTGAAGATTTTCAAGTGCTTCAGGCATCTCAATTTTTGCAATCACTTTTGAGGTACTATTGTTGTCTTGTAAAATCTGCTTGATACCAATGATGTCAGCTACTCTTCTAACAAAAGATAAGGCAACCCAATCCAGCTTTTCTTTCATAATGAAATCAAGATCCTGCAAATCTTTTTCAGTAAGTGCTGGGAGGGAAATTTTTGTATCAGGAAGGTTAAGACCTTTTTTAGAAGAAATAATGCCGCCTAATTTCACCCTGACTTTTACATCATTGTTGGGCATGATTTCATGCACCACTACTTCAATCTTACCATCATCAATCATGATAGTATTTCCAACCAATACATCACCTGCTAGGTTAGGGTATGAAACGTAAATTTTTTCAATTGTGCCAACTACTTTTTCATTGGTAAGGGTTAAAATATCTCCCTCTTTTACGAGCAGGGAATTATTTTCAATTTCACCTACTCTGAGTTTCGGACCTTGTAAGTCCCCCAAAATGGCAATGTTATAAGGTTCAGTTGAATTGATTTTTCTGATATGATCAATTATTTGCTTCTTGTCCTCGTGTGATCCGTGTGAGAAATTCAACCTGAATACATTAACACCTGCTTTAACTAATGCAAGGAGCTTTTCGTAGCTATCGCAAGCCGGACCTACCGTTGCTACAATTTTAGTTCTGTGTATAGCATGCTCATGTCCAGCATTGTTATCCATTTGCTGATGAAGATATTTATCGATTTTGTTACTCATTTTACAAAGTTGTTGGTTTAAAAAATAAAATAGCAGAAATGATTCTGCTAAGTAAGGGTTTAACTGGCTAGTATTTTTACAATTTTAAGCCACTCATCACTGATTTTTTGTTTTGCTTTTACGGCTTTATCAAGTGGGGTGAAGTGCATTTTATTGTTCATGATGCCAACCATTTGATTGTGTCTTCCATCTATCAAACATTCTACAGCTGCATAACCCATTCTGCTTGCAATTAATCTATCCATACTGGTGGGAGAACCGCCGCGTTGAATATGACCTAAAATTGCTACTCGAATATCGAAATTGGGTATTCTCTCTTTGATTAAATTGGCCAAATCGGTACCTCCACCAAAATCATCACCTTCTGCTACTACAACTATGTTGACTAGTTTTTTTCTTTTTTCTTTTTCTTGTAAAGAAGCAAGTACTGCTTCAACATCGGTCTTTCGTTCCGGTATCAAGATATGTTCTGCACCTGTACCAATACCACTGTGTAAGGCAATATAGCCAGCATCTCTTCCCATCACCTCAACAATAAACAACCTGTCGTGTGCGTCTGCAGTATCCCTTATTTTATCTATGGCTTCAATTGCAGTATTCACTGCAGTGTCAAAACCAATGGTAAAGTCTGTGCCCGCAATATCTTTGTCGATTGTTCCCGGAATACCAATACATGGGATATCAAATTCATTTGAAAAAATCTGTGCTCCTTTAAAGGACCCATCACCTCCAATAACTACCAATCCATTAATTCCGTGTTTTTTTAGATTGTTGTATGCTTTCTTTCTGCCTTCTGGGGTTAAAAATTCTTTACACCTAGCAGTTTTCAAAATGGTACCACCTCTTTGGATAATATTGGCAACACTCCTAGAATCCATTTTCTGAATGTCATTATCTATGAGCCCTGAATATCCTCGTGTAATTCCATAGACCTCAAGATTGTGAAAAATACCAGTTCTCACAACAGCTCTAATACAGGCGTTCATGCCAGGGGCATCTCCTCCCGAGGTCATTACACCAATTTTTGTTACTTTTTTTGGCATAGGGGGTTGTTGGTCAGGTTAATAATGAGCGATCTTTCGTTGAGGAATTCCATAGGGCGGCGGTCGCAAATTTAACAATTTAAACTAAAACGGAGGTTAAATCCTGCCATGATTTCGGAACTCTTATCCACATATAAAAAGTCGTGATTTACAGCCGCTTAGAAGATGGATGATAGTGCATTTTCAAATGAGGTTGGTTCATATCCTAGTTCTTTAATTGCCTTATCGATAATAAACCCTGTTTTTAATGGTCTTTTCCCCAGTTGGCTAAAAACAGAAGCATCGACAGGCTCAATGAGTGATTGATCAAGGTTGAGGTGTTTTGCAATCAGAATTGCCATTTGGTAGGGGGTAAATATATCCTTTCCTGAAAGGTGAAAAATTCCTCTTGCCTCTTTCTCGATGATCAAGGCAATACCATTGGCTAAATCGGGAATAAAGGTTGGTGTTCTGATTTGGTCGTTTACCACCTTGATGTTTTTTCCTGCTTCTAGGTTCTGTTTTACCCAATAAATAAAATTCGTTCGTTTACTTGGATCAGCCTTACCATAAAGTAAAACAGTCCTAGCAATGCTCCAATTTAGGTGGCTAGACATAACTAGTTGCTCTGCTAATTCCTTGGTCTGTCCATAATAATTTACTGCTCCTGTTGGGTCATTTTCGGCATAGGGGCCAGATGCTCCGCTAAAAACAAAGTCTGTTGAGATCAGACAAAAACTGGATTTAATGTCTTCGGCGGCTGCTAATAGGTTACGAGTTCCATCTATATTAATACTATAGCAAAGGCTTTTATTTTGTTCACAATCATCTACTTGTGTCATAGCAGCAGAGTGGATAATCACATCAGGCTTTACCGAAGAAATGATTTGATCTACTTCATCTTTAAGGGTGACGTCCATGCTTTGGTAAGTAAAATTTGCATGTAGTAAATGAGAGGGTAATCTACATTCTCCTTTTCCTGTTGCCCATGTAATGTGTTCAGATTTTGATAGCTTCTCAGCTAAGCAGGAGCCAAGCATGCCATTTGAGCCCGTTAGCAATATTTTCATTTTGACCAGGTTAATGGATTAACAAATGTCGTCTAAGAGACGAAATCTCAAAAACATCTCCTCGGAGTACCAGTTCTCATCCCTTGTTCGTTTAATCACTTCCTGATGGGCTCTCATTTTATAGGCATAAGACTTCATGTCTGCTTCCGATTCCCAGATACTGAAAGTAGCCTGTTTTGTCAATGGTACTTCACCAACACCGATAGAAAATACAAATCCTGGATGTTGGTCTAGTTTATGGGAAGTAGCGGGCACAGCCTTCCAAAATGCAATTAATCTTGATAACCGGATGGTTGCTCTTGTGAGCACAGCAATTCTTCCGTTAGGTTCCTCACTTGGTTTTCTTTGGCTGATGAAGGTTTGTTTGTCCCAACTCCCATGCCCCGCATAGGGTTCCAGATGAATATAGCGGACAGATGTTTGAAAAAGCTTGAGCCATCCTCTTATAAATTTCCCCAATAATTTGTCAGCGATGGGTTGGCCAGCATCACCTGTGAAATGTGATTTGTCGTAAAATAACATAACCGACCACTGTCGGAAGTCTGGCCAAATATCAAAACTCCCGTTTTTGCCAGTCCCCATTAATTTGTAAAAAGCAATCTTCTTTTTAAAGTAGAGGGGAACATGGAAAAAAGCCATTGAAAAAACACCCAAAAAGGCAAGGTAACTTGGATAACGAACGATAACCAGGATGCTTCTGTAAGAAATTTCCTGATTCGAAATTGAGGATACCGATCTTAGAATTTGTTTTTCCACATCATGCTTTCAATTGGGCGATCTGGCTGTCCACTGTACTTGGCATTTGACTTTTGGTTGTATTTCACTTCAATTTCACCTTCAACTGGGAAATAGATAAGTTGACCAATCGGCATGCCATGATAAATTCTAACGGGCTGCTTAACGGATATTTCTAAAGTCCAGTTGCCACAAAAACCAACATCACCCTTTCCGGCAGTTGCATGTATGTCGATGCCCAATCTACCCGTTGAAGATTTACCTTCTAGGAATGGGACATGTTCATGGGTTTCTGTGTACTCTTGTGTGACACCCAAATAGAATATATGTGGATACAATACAAAACCTTCATCTGGAATGTCAAAATACTCAATTTGATTATGTTCTTTGGCATCTAAGATATGGTTCTTGTAGGTAGCAAGACATTTGCCTAAATGAACATCATAAGAATTACTTCCCAAGCAGGTTTTGTCGAAAGGAGTGATTTTAATACTCCCTTTCTCCATTTCTTCCATTATACGTTTATCCGATAAAATCATCACTTCAATTTTGGAGCCTCTAAATTCGTTATACCCCGTTAGTTCTGAAATATTTTTTTTCAACAAACTTTGAACAAGGAGCTGCTAGCGCCATTCCCTTAACTTTACACCATGGCTTTGTTGTTGATAAAAGATGAGCCCGAATTTAAGTTGGGCATTTGGAAAATAGAGGAGCAAATGAGTTTTTTTGCTGACCAAATTCCTTTTCAATCAGGCGCCTCTCATGTAAGCCGACAAATTCAACAACTGGCAACTAGATATCTATTGCATTTTTTGCATAAAGATTTTCCCTTTACAGCTATTGAAGTAAATGAAGCAGGAAAGCCGTCCGTTCAAAACAGTAAACTGCAGTTCAATCTTTCCCATACCCATACTCTAGCCGTTGCCATTTTAAGCGATTCTCAATCTGTAGGGGTTGATGCAGAGAAGATCAACTCGCGTGTGTTGAAAATTCAGCATAAGTTTATCAATGAAGTTGAGGCAGCTAATTTGGTAGGTAAAACTGAAACTGAGCAGATTTCTATCTTGACAAAATACTGGACTATCAAAGAGGCGGTTTACAAATGGTGGGGGAAGGGTAGTGTCGATTTTGCAAATGATATTTGTATACAATCAAATGCACGCGAGGAAGAAGTTGTTAAAGTGAATTTTAATAAAGAGAACGGAATTGCATTAGAGGTCAATTGTTTTCAATTAGATGAGCATTGGATTACCTATGTTGTACAATAAAAAACGCTCACCTGATTTGGATGAGCGTTCTCTATAATAGGCTTTATCATTTTATTTTAAACTGGACTGTAATTTCTCATTTAAAGTCACATAATCTGGGTTCTTACCCGCTACAGCTAGTTCCAATGATTTCTTAGATGCAGTCATAGCTTCAGCTTTTTTACCAAGCAATGCAAGACATCTTGCCTTTTGGTACCATACCCAATATGCATTTGGTGTTTGGGCAGTTGCCTTATCTAACCATTCTGCCGCCTTATTCAAATCTTTGTTGTTATCCATATAATACATGGCAGCATTGAAGTA
>JBDLUR010000151.1:0-2594 GCA_039805205.1 Bacteroidota bacterium | reverse complement strand
CCAACTTTTGATCTGCCATTTTTATGCAAAAAAGGGAGAAATGATTGTGAGAGAAATTCATCAATCACTTTCTCTTGCGCTGCAGTAGTGTATTCGTAGACTTTTAACTCAAAAAAATGAAACTTGTTTTTGTTTGATTGTGCCGACAGACTGATGGATAAAGCAAGAGAAAAGATGAAGAAAATGACTCTCATATACAAGCGTATGTTTGAACAAATATTATTATCAATAACTTTGGCCTATGCCAATTAAGGATTACTACAAATTACTTAAAATAGCACATAGTGCTGACTTAAATACCATTAAAAAGGCATACCGACAATTAGCCATGCAATACCATCCCGACAAACATGGCAATAATCAATCCACCCATTTTTATTTTCAGGAAATAAAAGAAGCCTATGAAATCTTATCCAATCCTGAAAAAAGAGAAAATTATCACTACCAAATTTGGCTGGAGAAAGCCCAAGGCCATGCACTCGATAGTGCTCTTACAGCAGAACAAATTATTCAGCTTTTCATCCAGACTGAAAGGACAATACACGATACCGATAGTTTTAGGAGAAATAATGATCAATTGACTGATATCTTAATCAGCCTCTATAGCAACTCTAGACTGGAGCTGATATCCGAAACAAATGATTCTTCTCTTGAATTAACAACGATTAAAATAGCCATGCAATCTGCAGCATCTCTATCATCGAATGCACAAAATAAATTTATCCATCAGCTCAATCCTATCCTAAAAAAACATCCTAAAATGCTTGCAATTTGGCTTCAACAAGTCAAATCACAAATAAGGAAAGAAAAATTTGAAAAACTAAAGCTACCAATTGTAATCTTTATAACCATCCTTCTTTGCCTTGCCATTTTATTATTAAGCAAGTAAAACTGACTATCCCCTTTGCTGTTTGTATCTTTGCAATATGCATTATGTTTCTGTTGAACAATTAGGAAAGTCGTATGGGATAAAACCTCTATTTACCAATCTCACCTTCCATATTAATGAAGGTGATAAAATTGCCCTTATCGCAAAAAATGGATCTGGAAAGTCTACGCTATTGAAAATACTATCGGGTAGCGAAACGGCAGACCAAGGTAAATGTTGGATCAATAAAGAAGTCAGGACCATCCTCTTTGAACAAGATCCATTCTTTCACGAATCTTCAAATATCCTAGACAATATTTTTGCACACGACCACCCCAAATTGAATGCAATCAAAAAATTCGAAGCAGCTGAAGATGCTAATGATGAGGAAAAAATTGCAGAAGCCATCATAGAAATGGAGGAAAAAAACGCATGGGATTTTGAGGTAAAAGTCAAACAGATTTTAAGCAAACTAAATATTCATCACTTAGATCAACCGATGTCTACCTTAAGTGGGGGACAAAGAAAAAGAGTTGCACTCGCAAAAACCCTCATTGATATTGGGTTCGATAACACCCATTGTTTATTGATCATGGATGAACCTACCAACCACCTAGATATAGAAATGGTGGAGTGGCTGGAACACTACCTGGATAAAGAAAATATTACACTGCTGCTTGTTTCACACGACAGATATTTTCTAGATAATGTCTGTAACGAAATTTGGGAATTAGACAACAGCACTATTTATGTATATAAGGGCGACTATCAAAACTATGTTGAGAAAAAGGCTGCCAGAGTAGAAAGCGAACAAGCAACAATCGATAAAGCCAGGAACACTTATCGCAAGGAATTAGAATGGATGCGCAAACAGCCGAGAGCGAGAACAACAAAATCAAAAAGCAGACAAGATAATTTCTATGAAGTTGAAAAAGTTGCCAAACAAAAGATAGAAGATAAAAAAGTAGAGCTGCAAATGAAGATGAGCCGCCTTGGTGGCAAAATTGCAGAACTTAAAAAAGTATATAAATCTTTCGGTGATAAAACAATCCTTGCTGGTTTTGATTATACATTCAAAAGAGGTGAAAGAGTGGGCATCATTGGAAAGAATGGCGCCGGAAAATCTACCTTCATCAATATCTTACAAGGAATAGAAGAACCAGATAGTGGTAAAGTTAATATTGGAGATACCATTGTTTTTGGCAACTACTCACAACAAGGCCTAGTCATCAAACAGGATTTTCGTGTTATTGAATTTGTAAAAAATATTGCCGAAAGTTTTCCATTGGCCAAAGGCGGATCAATGACTGCCGCTCAATTTCTTGAGCTTTTCTTATTTACACCCGACCAACAATATAGCTATATCAGCAAGTTGTCTGGCGGTGAAAAAAGAAGACTGCACCTACTGAGTATTTTATTTAAAAATCCGAATTTTCTAGTTCTCGATGAACCTACAAACGATTTAGACCTTCCTACACTATCTGTACTAGAAAATTTTTTAATGGACTATCAAGGCTGCCTCATCATTATCAGCCATGATCGTTATTTCATGGATAGGATAGTTGACCACCTATTTGTTTTTGAGGGCAATGGAATCATCAAAGATTTTCCAGGTAACTACGCTGAATACCGAGAAGAACAAGAGAAAAAAGAGTCAGCAACACCAGGTAAAGCCAAAGTAATTTCACAGGTACCTGAAGTTGCTCCTATTTCAGCAACAAACACA
>JBDLUR010000150.1:0-4613 GCA_039805205.1 Bacteroidota bacterium | reverse complement strand
CAAAAAATTGAAATTGAAAATGGATTAGGCTATGGTGCCTTGACTATTCCTCAAAATATTGTTTCTGGCAGCTATCAAATTCGATCTTATGTGAATGTTCAAAAAAACGCTCCTGAAGCTATTTATAGCAGTTCAATTCATATTTTCAATCCATCTCTTTTACCCGTATCAGTAAACGAGAGGAGTCAATATAAAGGGGATATAGATCGAACATATGATGGTAAAGAGGAGAATAATGCTATAGTTGCTAAAACTAAAATAAATGGTTTTAGGGTCTCTGGCTTGGATCGTTCTTTTGGGCTAAGGGAGGAGGTTAAAGTTACATTTCCTGCTAATTCTGTAGGTGGACAATTTTCGGTTGCGGTCTTTAAAAAGGATGAATTTGAAAATCATGAGATTGATTCAATATGGAACACTCCGTCATTAATAGGAAGAACCAATACTACAACAGATTCAAGAAAATATTTAAATGAATATGCTGGTCATCTTGTAACAGGCACTGTAATGGATAAAAACACAGGCAAGTTGTTATCGGGTGTTCGCGTTAATTTAATTGTAGATGGGGAACGATTTTTTTTGGGGACTGCGAAAAGTGATAAGCATGGTGTTGTTCTTTTCGATATTGGTAAGCCCTATGGTGCAGAGCACTTGACTCTGCAAGTTCCTGATCGAAGAGATTCTAATGCAGTCGTGCAGCTTCAAAATCCTTTTATAACTAATTTTCGACATGCGGTTGCACCAAAAGATTTTTTCTCAAAGGAAGTAAAGCAAGCCCTTCAGTTGAGAGTTGTCAATCAAAACTTGCAAAAAGCTTTTTCTCAACAACCCTCTACTTCCTATTTATTGCCGCATTTCAATGATAGTACTTTGTTTTACGGTAAGCCGGACAAGACTTATTATTTAGACGATTATACGAGGTTTAACACGATGGAAGAGGTCTTGCGAGAGTATGTTACAGAAGTAGAATTAAGAAAACAGTCGCAGCAGTACAAATTTGCAGTACTCGATATACCAAATAAACGATCATTTGATAATAATCCACTTGTTTTAATCGATGGTGTTCCTACTACAGATATGAATAAAGTAGTCGCATTTGATCCTTTAAAGGTGAAACGAATGGATGTTGTTGCTAGGAAATTTTTTATGGGGGACCTCAGTTTTGATGGGATAGTCAGTCTGATTACATACAGCGGTGATTTGGGGGGATTTGAACTTGATCCACAAAGCATTATTGTTGATTATCAGGGTCTCTCACTTATAAGACAATTTGAAGAAATTAAGTTTAATAAAGACGAAATCTCTAAAGGTCGTATTCCTGATCTACGTTCATTACTTTATTGGAATCCCAAACTAGAAGTAAAAAAAGAGGCTGAAACAGTATTTTCTTTTTATACGTCAGATCTAGCTGGAGAATTTGTTATGGTAGTGAGAGGGGTTGATGAAAATGGAAAATTGGTCAACCAAATCCATCCTTTTTCTGTAATACATTAGAAGACCTTTTTCCGTAAATTTGGTAAAGCACTAAAAAAGTAAATCATGCAAGAGGCATATATCGTAGCTGGATTGAGAACTGCAGTAGGTAAGGCAAAAAGAGGTGGTTTCAGATTTACAAGACCTGATGATTTAGCTATTGAGGTGATTCAGGAATTGATGAAGAAGGTGCCTGAATTGGATAAAACTAGGGTAGACGATGTGATTGTGGGTAATGCAGTTCCTGAGGCAGAGCAAGGGTTGCAGGTGGGAAGGATTATTGCAGCGCGTGCATTAGGTGAACAAGCCCCTGGAATAACTGTGAACAGGTATTGTGCCTCTGGTCTGGAGACGATTGCCATGGCGACTGCTAAAATCAGGTCAGGTATGGCAGAGTGTATCATTGCAGGTGGAACTGAGAGTATGAGTTTTGTTCCAGCAGCAGGTTGGAAGACTGTGCCCTCTTTTAATATTGCCTCTGATGAGCCTGATTATTACATCAACATGGGACTAACAGCAGAGGCTGTTGCAAAGCAATTTAATGTGAGTCGTGAAGCCCAAGATGAATTTTCTTTCTCCTCACACCAGAAAGCATTACATGCCATACAAAATGGACATTTCAAAGATGGAATAGTACCAATAACTGTAAATGAAGTTTATCTTGATGAAAAAGGAAAGCGTCAAAAAAGAAGTTTTGTTGTAGATACTGATGAAGGGGTACGTGCTGATACTAGTTTAGAGGGTCTCGCAAAATTAAAACCAGCTTTTGCAGTAAAAGGAACAGTAACAGCAGGTAATTCTTCTCAAACCAGTGATGGTGCTGCATTTGTAATTGTGATGAGTGAGAAAATGGTTAAAGAATTAGGTCTGCAGCCAATTGGTCGACTTGTTCACAGCGCAGTAGCTGGTGTGAATCCTAAGATTATGGGTATTGGTCCTGTTGTTGCCATCCCTAAAGTGCTAAAATTAGCAGGATTAAACATAGAAGATATTGATCTTATTGAACTCAATGAAGCATTTGCTGCGCAATCACTAGCAGTAATAAATGAACTTAATTTGGATGCTTCTAAAATAAATATAAATGGTGGCGCAATTGCCTTAGGTCATCCTCTTGGTTGCACTGGTGCTAAGCTTACAGTTCAAATATTGGGTGATTTAAAACGACTCAATAAACGCTATGGAATGGTTTCTGCCTGTGTAGGTGGAGGTCAAGGAATTGCAGGAATTATTGAAAGGTTTTAATTTTTTGCAATATTGTTGCAAATTTTAAATTTTTGCTTAGCTTTGGCCCATTATCTGATTGATGAGGTTGAAGTTTTTTACAATATCATTATTGATCTTATTGAGCAATTTTGTTTCTGCTCAATGTATCTTAACAATTCGCGGAGTAGTTAAGGATGCAGATACGCGTTTGGTATTAGAAAAGGCAACGGCTACTATAGTTGAATTGAAGAAGTCGGTTGTTACCAATCAAAAAGGGGAGTATCAGCTAACTGGACTTTGTCCGGGTGATTACACACTTCGCATCAGTCACGCTGGTTGTCAAACTACTGATTTGCATTTCCATATTAAAGAAGATATGGAGAAGCACATCGACTTACCACATGCAGAAAATGTGTTACAGGAAATTGTAGTAGTAGGAGCTTCGTCTATACGTGCAGAAGGAATTACTGGTGAATTGAGAGGAAAAGAATTGGCTGCTACACGTGGATTGACACTTGGGGAATCTTTACAAAGAATTGCAGGCGTTACTGTTTTACAAACAGGTAACAATATCTATAAGCCAGTTATACAGGGTTTGCATAGTAGTCGCGTTTTAATTCTCAACAACGGTATTAGACAAGAAGGCCAGCAATGGGGAAGTGAACATGCTCCTGAAATTGATCCTTATGTTGCAAATCGTCTCACTGTAATCAAAGGCGCATCATCTGTGCGTTATGGTGGGGATGCAATTGGAGGAGTGGTTTTAGTAGAGCCTCGCTTATTGCAATACCACAAAGAATTAAATGGAGAATTGAACCTAGCTGCATTTAGCAATAATCGTCAGGGAGTTATTTCTGCTATGGTAGAAAGTAGTTTTGATAAAGCAGAGAAGACTGCATGGCGTTTACAGGGTACGTTTAAACGTGGTGGTAATGCGAGGACTGCTGAATATTGGTTAAAGAATTCAGGAGTTGAAGAATTTAATATGTCTGCGGCAACAGGTTGGCGATCCAAGAACAAAGGAGCTGAACTTTTTTATAGTGTCTTTAATACCCGAATTGGAATTTTTTCTGGCGCACATATTGGTAACCTTACTGATTTAGAAAACCTTATCCGTTTACAAGAGCCACCTGCTTATATAAAAGATGCTGATTTTAGTTATGTTATAGATCGTCCTTATCAAGATGTGCAACACCACCTGGTAAAACTAAAAGGATTTTCTGAGCAAGTTGGTAAAAGTAGAATCAGTCTTACGTTTTCCTCTCAATTAAACATCAGAAAGGAATTTGATATTACCAGATCAGAAACTGAACAGCCTCAATTGCAATTGAATTTACTAACCAATATGGCTGATTTAGTTTGGGAGCATTTTGGTGATACCCGACTAAAAGGTTCTATGGGTTTAAATGTTATGCATCAGCAAAATTCAATCAATTACCGTTATTTTATACCCAACTTTCAGGGACTAGATCTTGGCTTTTGGATTGCTGAAAAGTACAAATACAAACAGTGGCAAATTGAAGCTGGATTAAGGTATGATTATAGAACTCGATTTGCCATAACGGATAACGATAAGACACCTTATGATATACTAATTGGAAACGCACTGATTGCTGGAGATCCTTATGGTAATAGGAATTTTAGTGGACTTTCTGGTACTGGTGTTGTAGCTTATACTTTTAGTGAAAATCTCCGCGCATCTATAACAGCGGCTACTGCTTGGAGAGCGCCTCAAATGAATGAGTTGTTCAGTAATGGCTTGCACCATGGTGCTGCAAGAATTGAGAGAGGTGATCCAACAATTAATCCAGAGCGCGCTTATAGTGTATTAGGGAACTTATTGTACAGCAATAGTAAATGGGAAATTGATTTTGGTATTTATAGTAAGGTCATTAATGATTTTATATATTTAAAACCAACATATCCGCCACTACTTACTA
>JBDLUR010000149.1:0-14633 GCA_039805205.1 Bacteroidota bacterium | reverse complement strand
CTATGAACAAGATCAGTAAGAAGCCAATTTCATCTATCGGGTATGAGTTTATTACCGAAAATTATTTGCCTGCCGGAAAGGATGAATACCATTTGCGTAACAGACACAATCATAGTGGTATTGCCTACAGGAGTTTAACTGCATCAGAGATTGAGACTTTGGTGAGGAACAGCAATACCTCGGATAACTGGAATAATATTTTGGTGTCAGCTCAGTTTGATCCACAATTGGTAAAGCATTGCAGTTTTTTTGGTTTGGTGCGTATTGGAAAACTTGAGCCACTTTCATTAGGATTTCACAACTTGAGTTTATCTGTGGGCTTGTACAATTCAACTATTATCAGTTGTGATTTTGGTGATAATGTTTGCGTACACAACGTAAATTATTTCGCTCATTTTGTGGTGGGTAGCGAGGTGATGATAGCCAATGTAAATGAATTGGCTACAACCAGCACGGCGAAATTTGGTAATGGTATTATCAAAGATGGAGAGACAGAAGCGCAGCGAATTTGGCTAGAAATTTGTAATGAAAATGGTGGAAGAAAAGTACTTCCTTTCGATGGAATGTTAACTGCTGATGCTTTTCTTTGGTCGAAATACAGAAATGATGAAAAGTTGATGAATGCTTTTCATTCCTTTACAGAAAAGAAGTTTGATAGTGCAAGAGGTCACTATGGTATAATTGGGGACAGGACGGTTATCAAGAATTGTAAAATGATCAAGGATGTCTTGATTGGTACAGACGCTTATATAAAGGGTGCAAATAAAATCAAGAATGTTACCATCAATAGTAATGATCAGGCGTCTACGCAAATTGGGGAAGGTTGTGAATTGGTAAATGGTATCATTGGTGTAGGGTGTAGAATTTTCTATGGGGTAAAGGCTGTGCGATTTTTCATGGCATCGCATTCTCAGTTGAAATATGGTGCTCGTTTGATCAATTCGTATTTGGGAAACAATGCTACTATTTCTTGTTGCGAGGTGTTGAATTCATTGATTTATCCATTTCATGAACAGCACCATAACAATTCATTTTTATGTGCTTCATTGATGATGGGACAATCCAATGTTGCTGCAGGTGCAACCATTGGTTCTAATCACAATTCAAGAGGAGCGGATGGTGAATTGGTTGCAGGTAGAGGTTTTTGGCCCGGACTCTGCGTGAGTTTGAAACACAATTCCAAATTTGCTTCATTTTCCTTGTTGGCAAAAGGTGATTTTCCATTTGAATTGAATATTCCTATTCCTTTTTCCTTGGTGATCAATGATCCAAGCTCAAATGAATTAAGGATTATTCCTGCATATTGGTTCAGGTATAATTTTTATGCCTTACAACGTAATGAATGGAAGTACAAAGACCGTGATGCAAGAATTGCAAAAGAACTGTTGCTTGAGCACAGGAGTTTGGCGCCAGATAGTGTAAATGAAATTTTTGAAGCTATTGGTATTATGGCTTTGTATACCGGTAAAGCATATTATAGATCTAAAGATCAAAAAATTCCGGCAGATGATGTTTGCGTTAAGACAGGGTATAGATTACTTGAAAAGCAAGATGAGGCGGTAGATGACTTAGAAGTTTTAGCAGAGGGATTTGAAAATAGCAATCGTAAGGTGGTGTTGTTGAAAGTGCGCCAAGCCTATGCTGCTTACGTTGAGATGATCAGGTATTATGCAGTCGATGAATTGGTTGCAGCATTAAAGAGTCAAACAGATTTAGATCCTGTTAGTTTTGTTAATCAATTATCCACCTCTGCTAAGCGTGAAAGCTGGGTGAATGTAGGCGGACAATTAATGCCTTCGTCCACATTTTCGACTATGTTGGAAAAGATTCGTTCAGGTAAAGTAAAATCGTGGGAAGGTGTACATGCGTGTTACCTAGATGCTGCATCTACTTACCAAGAACAAGTGTTGTTACATGCATTAGCTTCATTGATGGAAATTGATGCTATAAAGAAACGTTCTTTTAATGAAGAAAAGCTTGAGCAATTGTTGAAAGAGCATTTGCAAACAACAGAGAAAGTGTATGAGGGTATTGTTGCATCAAGAGAGAAAGACATGACAAATCCGTTCCGCACAATGGTCTTTGAAGGAAAGGAAGAACAAGAGGCAGTTATTGGGAAATTAGAAGACAATGGTTTCATTAAGCAAAAGGATGTTGAGAGAAAAGAATTGAAAAGGTCGATTGATCTAATTGCAAAAAGAATGGGGGTGCTTGTTTGATAGGTAGTACATCCTTTCCCATTTCAGCATAAGATTTGATACCTTTGCGGCGTGATTTATCTCAAGTTAGTTTTAGTCGCCATCATGTGGGGCGGAACGTTTATTGCTACCAAAATGGCTTCACATGTTTTTGGTTCTTTTACTGGAGCTTCCTTTCGGTATTTGGTTGCTTTGTTGTTCATGGTGCCGATGATGTTATTCAAGGACCCCAAAGGATTCAAGGTTACACGCAAACAATTTTTCCAACTTGCATTACTGGGTTTCACAGGAATTTTTGCATACAGTTTTTTCTTTTTTACTGGATTGAGAATGGTAAAGGCTAGTCATGGTGCCTTAATTGTAGCACTCAATCCAGTCCTAGTCATGTTAATCTCTGCATTATTTGGTAAGGAACGTATAGTAGGGATTAAAATTTTGGGCTTGCTTGTATCTCTTGCAGGAACAGCAATCGTTATTGCGAGAGGGGATATCACGGAATTATTTACCATGTTCACTTGGGGAGATGTTTTGATGTTAGGTTGTCCTATTTCCTGGGCCTTCTATACTTATTTCGCAAAAGATGCTTTGACGTTTGCTTCACCCTTACAGGCATCAACTTGGGCTATACTTACAGGTATGATGTTTATTGTATTTTTTGTTCCGTTTGAACCCTTCCCGGTATATGTAGATTGGACTGTCTGGTTAGCAATTGTTTATTTGGGAATCTGCGGGTCAGTTCTTGGTTTTGTTTGGTATTATGAAGGTATCAAGGCAATTGGTCCTGTTAAGACATCAGCCTTTAACAACCTTATACCCATTTTTGCCATGCTACTTTCTGTGGTATTGCTTGGGGAAACTATACACGGATACATGATCTATGGGTCCGCAATGGTGATTGGCGGTGTATACCTAATCAATAAGTTTTAATTCGTTTTTCCAGGATAAACCTTAAGCGCTTCTTGTAGGCAATCCATAGCAGCATTAATGTCATCATTATTGATAACATAAGCTAAACGAACTTCGTGTTTGCCTAAGCCTTTGGTCTCGTAGAAACCACTTGCAGGTGCAAGCATTACGGTTTGGCCTTCGTGGGAGAAAGACTCCAATAGCCATTGGCAAAAACGATCACCATCGTCAATTGGCAACTTAGCGATTACGTAAAAAGCGCCGCCTGGGGTAGGACAAAAAACACCTTCCATTTGGTTAAGTCGCTTTACAAGAAGATTTCGCCTTGATAAATAAGCTGCTTTGGGTTCATCGAAATAATCATCAGGAAGATCGACTGCTGCTTCGCCCAAGATTTGAGCGAGTCCGGGTGGACTTAACCTAGCTTGTGCCAACTTCATGGCAGCTTGATACACCTCTTTATTCTTGGTAACAAATGCGCCAATTCTTGCACCACAAGCAGAGTAACGCTTTGAAATGGTATCCATTAAAATAACCTGTTCTTGAATTTTTTCAAGATGCAAAGCACTTGTGTAAGAGCCTTCGTAACAGAATTCACGATAGGCTTCGTCTGAGAATAAAAACAGTTTGTTACGCAAACAAATATCTTCAAGTTGCAACATTTCCTCTTTGCTGTACAAATAGCCTGTTGGGTTGTTGGGGTTGCAAATTAGGATAGCCTTGGTTTTTGGAGTAATCAATTTTTCAAATGCAGCAATAGGTGGTAATGCAAATCCATTTTCAATGGAAGATGTTACTGGTACAATCTTAACACCAGCCATTACAGCGAATCCATTGTAGTTGGCATAAAAGGGTTCGGGTATGATAATTTCATCGCCAGCATCAAGACAGGCCATCATCCCGAAAACAATGGCTTCACTTCCGCCAGCAGTGATGATGATTTGTTCAGGCGTTAAATCAATTCCATTTTTATGGTAATACTCCACCAACTTTTTTCTGTATGATTCATTTCCGGCGCTATGACTATAGGCCAATACTTTGATGTCAGCATGCTTAACGGCATTCATGACCTCAGCAGGTGTCTCTATATCAGGTTGTCCGATATTGAGATGGTGTACTTTAATTCCACGCGATTTTGCTTTTTCGGCAAATGGTACCAATTTCCTGATAGGCGATGGGGGCATCAATTCCCCTCTTTGTGAAGGTTTTAACATGATACAAAATTAGGCAAATTGGATGCTTCCACAACAATGTGTAAATTTGATTTATTGATGAAACAGTTTTTAAACATCATATCGTTTTTTGTTTTGTTCATGTTCTTCGGCAATCGAGCAAATGGACAGCAAGCAGTCGCTTCCAACGGATTTGTGTTGAAGGAATCTTTATTTGATTTCGGAAAAATCCCACAAGGTAAGCCTGTTTTCCACGTATTTGAAATAAAGAACATCGGTAAGTCTAATTTACAGTTAACAGATGTGCAAGCATCATGTGGGTGTACAACCCCTGTTTGGCAAAGAGAACTTGTTCAACCTGGGGGAACAACCCAAATCAAAGTAGGCTACAATGCAGCGGATGCAGGGTATTTTGAGAAATCCATCACCGTGTTCTACGGACAAGGTGAAACAATGCTGATTACAATAAAAGGGGATGTTTGGAGAACGCCTGATCAGCCTGCGCCACCTAACAAGAGTATTGGTCTGTTAAAAAAGTTGAAATTTAATCAAGAATAAAAAATCAAAAAAAATAACGTTATGAAGAAGATCATGTTGACTGTTTTTGTTGCTCTTTTTGCAGTAGTTGGTTTTGCGCAAAATGCAACCAATAATGCTGCTGCAGTTGTTAAATTCAAAGAAATGAGGCACAACTTTGGAAAAATCAAACAAGGAGTGCCGGTAACACACGATTTTGAATTTACCAATGTTTCTAATGGCGCTGTAATTGTTGAGACTGCAACTGCGTCTTGCGGTTGTACCACACCTACATGGCCACAAGCTCCTGTAATGAAGGCAAAGACTGAAAAAATCAAAGCTGGATTCAATGCTGCTGCTCCTGGTCCCTTTGAGAAAACAGTATTTGTAAAAATCAAGGGCGTTGATGCTCCAGTGGAATTAAAAATTGCAGGAGAAGTGCTTTCTGCGGCTGATTTTGACAAGTTGAATAAGAAGTAATAGGTATATTCTAGATGTTCGGGACGAACAGTTGATGGAACAAGTTTTTAACACTTTGTCCCATTAGCCGTTTGTCCCTTTTTTTTTTATAAAAAGGGGTTAGTTTTGTTGCATGGATCCTAATTTGATCACAGAGTTGCAATCCGCTGAGGCATTGTCTTTTGAAGCTTTCAAAACGGCAGTGATCAATGACTATAAAATTGCTTTTGAAAGTAGACAAGCAAGTTTATTGGGAAGGAAAGAAGTGCTGACTGGAAAAGCAAAGTTTGGCATATTTGGTGACGGTAAAGAAGTACCTCAGGTGGCAATGGCCAAGTTTTTTAAACCCGGTGATTTCTGCGCAGGATACTACCGTGATCAAACCTTTGCATTTGCAACGGGCATTGCAAGCATCAGTGAATTTTTCTCACAACTGTATGCAGATCCAAATCCCGAACATGATCCACATAGTGCAGGGCGACAAATGAATTCTCATTTTTGTTCTCCCTTCATAAACGATAAAGGTGATTTTCTGGATTTAGCCAATCGTAAGAATTTAGCTGCTGGTCTTGCACCAACAGCAGGACACATGCCAAAAGCATTTGGATTGGCCTATGCTTCAAAAGTCTATAGAAATGTTCCAGTACTTCAACAGGAGACTAATTTCTCGAATGGTGGAAATGAAGTCTGTTTTGCTACAATAGGTGATGCCTCAACAAGTGAGGGGCATTTTTGGGAAACAATGAATGCAGCAGCTGTTAGTCAGGTTCCCTTAGCTGTTTTTGTGTGGGATGATGGATATGGAATTTCTGTTCCAAAAGAAGTACAGACTGTTAAGGCCTCTATTTCGGAAGCTTTATCGGGATTTGTCAAATCAAGAACTTCCAACGGAATTTATATTTATCGTGTGAAGGGATGGGACTATGCACAAATGTGTGAAGCATTTGAGGAAGGGATAGCCCTCGCAAGAAATGAACATGTAACTGTATTGTTTCATGTTGAAGAATTAACCCAGCCACAAGGTCATTCTACTTCTGGAAGTCATGAGCGATACAAAACGCCAGAGCGTTTACAGTGGGAAAGGGAATGGGATTGTCTCCCGAAAATGCGTACATGGATTCTAGAAAATGCGTTGGCTAGTGAAGATGAAATAACATCACTTGAAGAATCTTCAAGAGCATATGTATTGCAGTGCAGACAAGATACATGGAAGTTGTACGATGGTCCTATTCAAGAACAAAAGTCGAAAGTAGTAAGACTGATAGCAGATGTTGTTGCTCACGATACAACTGGTAGGGTTGATAAATTATACCAGGAATTGTTGAGTAATACTATTCCTTTTAGAAGGGATGTTATGTCGGCATTAAGGAAAACAATTTCCTTGCTCAAAGATTATGGTGTAACAGGTGAATTAGAAAGCTATTACTCATCTTTATTGGCTGAAAGTAAAGAGCTATTTAATTCTTATTTACAGTTTGATGAGGGTAATCAGCAAAGTTCGTTGGTCTTGCCAGAGGGTCAAATACAAGAAGACGGTCCTTTGCAAAATGGCTACGAAATTCTCAACAAGTATTTTGATGAACTATTTGCTTCTAACAATAAAATAGTTGCCTTTGGAGAAGATTTGGGAAAGATAGGAGACGTGAATCAGGGGTTTGCTGGACTGCAACAAAAGCATGGAGCACAGCGCATTTTCGATACTGGTATTCGTGAACTGACCATTATGGGGCAGGGTGTGGGTATGGCGATGCGTGGTTTAAGACCCATAGCTGAAATTCAGTATTTAGATTATCTTCTATTTGGCTTACAAATATTAAGTGACGAAGTTGCAACACTGCATTTCAGATCGACTGGTAAGCAGATTGCTCCAATCATTGTGAGAACCAGGGGGCATCGCTTAGAAGGTATTTGGCACAGTGGTTCACCAATGGGATTGATGATTAATGCATTGAAAGGTTTTCGTGTTTGCGTGCCAAGAAATATGGTACAGGCAATCGGTTTTTATAATTCTTTATTGCAAGAAAAAAATCCTGGTATCGTAGTTGAATGTTTGAATGGCTACCGACTAAAAGAAAGAGCGCCATCAAATTTACTCACCTATAGGTTGCCATTTGGAGTTCCTGAAATAGTACGCGAAGGTGCGGATATAACAATTGTATCATATGGTTCAACTTTAAGAATTGTAGAAGAAGCTGCTTCTTTTCTAGCTGAACAGGGGATTGATTGTGAAGTTATTGATGTGCAGACCTTGTTGCCATTCGATATCAATCATAACATTGTAGCCTCATTGAAAAAGACCAATCGTATTTTGTTTGTAGATGAAGACGTTCCTGGTGGGGCAACCTCATTTATGTTTTCTGAAGTGATGGATAAGCAAGGTGGTTATCGTTGGTTAGATGCTGCTCCTAAAATTCTTTGTGCCCAATCACACCGACCAGCTTATGGAAGTGACGGAGATTATTTCTCAAAGCCTAATGTGGAAGATGTCATCAACCAGGTTGAAAAGATAATGGCAGAATAAGCTAATCTAAAAACCTGTCTTCATGGTTGGGGTACTTCACAAAACAAGTATTTGTTTTTCCAAACCATTTGAATCTGTTCCTACTAATAATGCGATAGATGTAATCGCGAATGAATGCGGGTATCAATAAAAATATACTGAATAGGAGCCAAGGGAAGGGTAGTTGCTGAGCTATTTTAAGCACTGCGGTTGAGCTATAAAAAAGTTTTCCCTCCTCGTAATAGACCACAGATGCATCATCACTTTGTGCTTGACTAATGGAAAGTGATTGGCTAGTGCTTCCTGCTAAAGGGGCAAATTTCAGACGTTTTTTTAGATCGACTTTCAACAAGAAGATAACCGTCTTTGAACAGAGTATACAATCTCCATCGTAAAACACGATACGATTGTTATCTGGGACTTGTTGTAGCAGAGGTATTTATTTGAGATTGTGGAATACTTTCTGCACATCTTCGTCTTGCTCCAGTTTGTCGATAAGTTTAAGCACTTCCTGTGCTTTTTCTTCGTCAACTTCAACCGTAGTCACAGGGATCCATTCAACTTCTGCACTTATTGGATTGAGATTTTTTTCTTCCAATGCCTTTTGCATATTGCCGAAATCGCCGAATGCACAACGAATAACCAAAACTTCTTCACCATTATCGTTGGTGCTATCTCCCAATTCTTCTAGCCCAAAATCAATTAGTTCTAATTCGAGGTCTTCTTGGTTTTGACCTTCATTTTTCAGTTTGAATACCCCCATTTTCTTGAACTGAAAGCTAACGCTTCCACTATTTCCGAGGGCACCATTACCTTTATTAAAGTGAGCTTTGATATTAGCTACTGTTCTAACATGATTATCGGTTGCAGTTTCTACCAATACAGCAACACCATGGGGTGCATAGCCTTCATAGAGAATTTCTTCAAAATTCTCCATTTCCTTACCCATCGCTCTTTTGATGGCAGCTTCAACTCTATCTTTAGGCATGTTAACGCTCTTGGCGTTTTGCATGCAACGTCGAAGTGCTGGATTAGTGCTAGAATCTGGTCCGCCGGCCTTAACAGCTATGGCAATTTCCTTTCCAATTCTTGAGAACTGCTTAGCCATTTTGTCCCAACGGGCGAACATGGTAGACTTCCTAACTTCAAATATCCTTCCCATAATTTCAATTAATGAAGGGCAAAGTTAAGGATTGCTTGTTGATTTGGAAACCTTTGGCATTCGGGTATATTTCTCTATAGAAGTACTTCCGTTGGTATCCGATACAATGGTTTGTGTAAAGCTGTCTTCACTATCACGAGTAAGATTGATTCTGATAGGAATTCCTCTGACAGCAGGATAACTACAAAATACATTTGTTTCAATAATCTCAGTTTTTTCTAATTTGAAATCACCGAAGCCAAAGCCTTTTTTAGGTGAATTTGTTACAGGGTCCATAAAATACTGTACAAACATGAAGTACCCGCCTTGGAAAATTTTGTATTGGTCTCTTTTGAATCTTGTTGTATCGCCATTGGTAACTGAAATATATTCATCCAATTTCCAGACACCATCCATCTCAGATTGTTTATTAAAATTGATTTTGTAGTAATCTTCTACAAGGCGGTTAGGTACGCCTGCAATCATAATTTCAGGAATGATCTGTTTATATCCTGCATCATGTGGTTCAATTAATAAGTCGAACGAACGAGCGCTGTCGAGTAGACCAGTGCTGAATATATTGTGTTCAACAAGCTTTTTCCCGTCAAAAGTGTAGTAGCCAAAACCAAAAGAAGAGGTGGTATCCTCTCGCATGTTGGTGAAGGCATAGTATTCATCTGTATAAACTTTGCGTTGTTCTCCATGATCAATGGTGTTTTCTACACCATTGGCAGTGAACACCTGAGATTGCATATTATACCATCCAGCCATTCCATTAGTAGCTTCTTTCGATTCGCCACAACCCATGGTCAATAAACCAGTTGCTGATAGTATAAGCGCCCAGACTCTTAAATTTTTCATTATAACTTTATTATTAAATTTTGCCAAAAATAGTATTTGTGTACAAAATACAATTTCTTATGCTTTCTATTGCTTCTTGTCTAATATAAATGCTATTTCAATAAAAAAGGCCTCACTATGAGGCCTTTTTTATGCATTATTTTAAAGAATATCAACCGTTAAGTTTACTGTTCTTTTTGCTGTAAAGGAAATACACAACCAAGCCAATTGCCATCCAACCGAAGGCAACCTTTAATGTTTGTTGGTCTAGTCCAACAATCATCAAAGTACAAATAATTGCACCCAAAGTACTTACTACAGGGGCAATAGGCGCTTTGAATGGACGTTCCATGTTTGGTGCTTTAACTCTCAATATCCAAACACCTATGCTTACCAATACAAAGGCAAACAAAGTACCAAAGCTGGTCAGGTCACCTGCAACGTGCCCAGGCACAAATGCAGCAAATGCACCTACAAATACAAATAAGATCACGTTTGATTTGTAAGGAGTTTTGAATTTAGGGTGAAGGTCACCAAATGCTTTTGGAATCAAACCATCGTTACTCATGGTATAGAAAATACGACTTTGTCCCATAAGCATCACAAGAATAACAGATGAAAAGCCAGCTAGAATGGCAACTGTTACAGCAGTTGCTAACCATCCATACCCTTGCATATATGTTGATATGGTATAAGCAACTGAAGCTTCACGTCCCTTTTCTGGATCTACAAACTCTTTCCAGTTAGCAACACCTGTCAAAACGTGTCCAAATAATATGTAAAGTATTGTACACACTACTAGAGATCCAAGTATACCTATTGGCATATCACGTTTAGGGTTCTTTGCTTCTTGAGCTGCAGTAGAAACGGCGTCAAAGCCAATGAAAGCAAAAAACACAATAGCTGCACCACCAAGAACACCGCCCCATCCATGCTTATTCCATCCACTATAATCAGCGATTACTTTACCTGCTTGGTCTACAACAGGAGCTTCTGTAGCAGGAATCATATATGGCTCATAGTTTGCGTTGTTGATAAACTGCCAGCCAATAGCAATAAAGATCAATACAACAGCAACTTTAATAAATACAATAACTGCATTAACCATTGCTGATTCCTGTGTTCCTTTGATCAACAACAAAGTCAATAATAATAAAATGATTAAGGCTGGTGCATTCATCATGCCTTGATGAAGAACACCCGCAGAGTCAGTATAACTTTCAAACGGAGAGTGGCACCATTCGTAGGGTATAGCACCTCCTAGTAGCTTGTTTAAATATTCACTCCATGCAATAGATACTGTTGCAGCACCTAAAGCGTATTCCATGATCAGAGCCCATCCAATGATCCATGCAATTAATTCACCCATAGTAACATAAGAGTAAGCATAAGCACTACCCGCAATTGGAATCATGGATGCAAATTCAGCATAACAAAGTCCAGCAAAAGCACATCCTATAGCGGCTACTATAAAAGAAAGTGTAACTGCAGGTCCTGCTGCTTGTCCTGCTGCAGCTGCTGTTCTAACAAACAAGCCAGCGCCAATAATGGCGCCAATTCCTAATGCAATAAGGTTTCCCGCGCCAAGTGTTCGCTTCAATCCCTTTTCAGAGTCAGCCGCCTGAGACAACATGTCTGTAAGCGATTTTCTTCTAAATAAACTCATAGCAATTCTTTGGTTATTTGGTATATGAAAGTTCTAAAATAGCCAATTATTCCATATCCTAAATTTTTATTTTATGGCTTTAGATAAAATTCTATAATCCAACTAAATCATTTATTTTGAGTCCTTAAAGTATAAACTGTTTGTCAATGAAAGGTTCATCAGGAAGGCTAACGCTATATATTATTATCTCCATGGTTTTGGGTATAGGCGTCGGATATATCATTCATTTACAGTCCTCTCCTGAAACCATAAAGTCTTTTTCTGCTAACATTAAATTATTGACGACCATCTTTTTAAGATTGGTGCAGATGGTTATCGCTCCGCTTGTCTTTACTACCTTGGTCGTGGGTATAGCAAAGTTGGGCGACTTAAAAGCTGTGGGTCGTGTTGGTGGAAAAGCGATGTTGTGGTTTATTTCTGCTTCATTAACGAGCTTGTTGCTTGGAATGGTATTGGTCAATTTTTTTAAGCCAGGAGCAGCCATTGAATTAGGTAATGCCGATTTGGATAGCGCCAAGGATTTAATTGGGAAGACACAGGAGTTTTCATTTATTAAATTCATCGAGCATGTATTCCCTAAGAGTTTGATCGAAGCCATGGCACACAATGAAATATTGCAGCTAGTGGTCTTCAGTATATTTTTTGGTGTAGCTACTGCCGCTTTAGGGGATAAGGGAAAAGTTGTAGTTAAAGCTTTAGATGCAGTTGCCCATATCATCTTGAAGATGGTAGGATATGTAATGAATTTTGCTCCACTTGGAGTTTTTGGCGCTATTTCTGCTGTAATCGCTACAAAAGGTTTGAAGGTGTTCTCTTTTTATGGACACTATTTGTTGGCATTTTTGGCGGGAATTGTTGTCTTATGGATTGTATTATTGGGTGTAGGTTATCTCATACTTGGAAGTAGACTTTTTGTTTTGTTAAGAGGAATTTCTCAGCCTTTATTGATTGCATTCAGTACCACTAGTAGTGAAGCAGTATTTCCAAAATTGACCAGTGAATTGGAGCGTTTTGGTTGTAAGGATAAAATTGTGTCTTTCATTTTGCCGTTAGGTTATAGTTTTAATCTTGATGGCAGTATGATGTACATGACATTTGCAAGTTTGGCTATTGCCCAAGCTTATGGTATTCAACTTGATTTGGGAACGCAGTTAACCATGTTGTTGGTATTAATGCTTACCAGCAAAGGTATAGCAGGTGTTCCAAGAGCATCTCTTGTTGTAGTGACAGCCACCTGTGCAATGTTTAATATTCCTGCAGAAGGGATAGCTTTGATTATACCTATTGATCATTTTTGTGACATGTTTAGGTCGATGACCAATGTGGTTGGAAATGCTTTAGCAACAACTGCTGTTAGCAAATGGGAAGGGGAGTTAGCACCAGCAACTATTTCAGAGGAAGTGTAATTGAAAATGTATAGATTATGTTCGACTTGGTTATTCAGTGGAAGGATTTTTTAAATCCTGAGTTCTATATACAGCATGGTGGATTGTGGCTGTTTTTGTTTATCGTATTTGCAGAGACTGGACTATTCGCAGGATTCTTTTTGCCTGGAGATTCATTACTGTTTGTGGCAGGTATTTACAGCAATGAACTAGCTGGTGAAATCTTGCTGATGAACAATGATGTTTTTAATTTGGTCTTGGTTTGTCTGCTGGTTATTGTTGCTGGTATCATAGGTAATACTGTAGGATATTGGTTTGGTGCAGCGAGCGGTCCCTATTTGTTCAATAGGAAAGACACTTTCTTGTTTAAAAAGAAACACTTATTTACTGCAAAAGAGTTTTACGACAAGCATGGTGGCGGGGCTATAGTGTTTGCAAGATTTTTACCTATCATCAGAACTTTTGCCCCAATTATTGCGGGTATAGTAAGAATGGATAAGTCTAAATTTACATTCTACAATGTTATTGGTTGTGTTGCTTGGGTTTTCAGCATGATGTTTGCTGGGCATTATCTCTACAAGTTTTTCCTAAACCAATACGGATTTGATTTAAAGGAAAGATTAGAATTTATTGTTTTGGGTATTGTATTGATTACTACAGCTCCAGTAATTATAAAACTGATGAAAGGAAAGTCTAAATAGACTTTACATCTCAATATAATTCAGGTCCTTTTTAAATGTATCTTCTGTAAAGATAGCTGCAATAATAGCAATGATCATAACGATGCTGCCCGTTGCAATCCCACTTTGTATAAGAGACCAATGTAATTTTTCCTGAAAGAGTTGAATGAACATTAGATTCATGAGCGGTAATGCTCCTCTAACCATATTCGGAATAGTTGTTGCTGCAGTTGCTCTAAGGTTTGTTCCAAATTGTTCTGCACCCATCGTTACAAATATGGCCCAAAATCCACTGCTAAAGCCTAGCAACCCACAAATCAAATACATATTGCTGTCGCTGTTATTGAAGCTGCTAAAATAAAAAACACTACATATGATTGTAAGGGCATAAAAAATATAAAGTGCTTTTTTTCTGCTTTTGAAATACTGGCTGACTAAGCCAACTGTTATATCTCCTAAGGAGATGCCAATATAGCCAAACATGGTTGCCTCTCCTGAATCAATTAAACTTCCGGGATAAAGATCAAGGGCAAAACGGTTGCTGAAATTCATTAAAATACCAATTACATACCAGGTAGGTAATCCTATGAGTATGGCTAGCATGTATTTTTTGAATCTTTGGGCATTGGTGAAAAACATGAAGAAGTTACCGCGACTAACATTTTCTGCTTTCACTTTTGCATACATCATGCTCTCTGCAACGCTTACCCTGAGTAGCAATAAAATGATACCCATTACACCACCTATTTTATAACACAATCTCCAATCATTGGTGAGCTTGAAAATAAAAAACGCAAATACTGCACCTAATAGTCCAATACCAGCAACCAATGAAGTACCAAGTCCTCTGTTCTTCTTTGGCATGATCTCTGAAACAAGGGTAATGCCTGCACCTAATTCACCCGCTAGTCCTATTCCTCCGATAAATCTAGCCCATGCATATTGATCTACAGATTGAACATAGCCTGTTGCGAAATTTGCAACAGAATACAACAAAATTGAGCCAAACAATACACTAAGCCTTCCTTTCTTGTCTCCTAATACGCCCCATAGCACACCGCCAATTAATAATCCTATCATTTGCCAGTTGATCACTTTAGCACTAGCTTCTAACATCGCTATGTTTTCATCTGGAACTCCGATGCCAAGTAAGGAAGGTTTTCTGACTAT
>JBDLUR010000148.1:0-5036 GCA_039805205.1 Bacteroidota bacterium | reverse complement strand
ACCAGTTTTGGCTCACAAAGGTAGCAAGAAAAATAAGGAACTAGACCTCTAGCCTTATCGTATTACCAAACGAGATAAGTAACCAAAGCAATTGCCCCATATAGAGCAAGAACAATGATCGCAACCTTCACATTTAACGGGATGTTGAACGGTTTAGGGTTGTTTTTTTTCATGGCCAAAGAGTTATGTAGTGTTTCAAGGTTGGGTGTTAGCGTTACGCAGCAAAAGATGTTTGGTTACGGCGCTAATGTAAAATTAATGTTAAAATTCTTTTTGAAAAAATCAAAAAACTGATCAACAAAACCATTTAAAATGAGTCTAATCATTCTTTTTATAAAGAGACATTGAGAAATTGCATTTACCTTAAATTATTGATTATTAACAATTTAACTACTTAAATATGAACAATCAAAGGTATGCTGTATGGATTGATAAGCGCAAGGCGATGATTTTAAAAACAGGTACAGATTCAGAACCAACCTTCTTGGAGATTGAATCTCATGTATCTAGGCCAGATCGATTTAAAGGAGAAGAGACCAACAAAACAGGTTTATTTAGGACAACCATCTCAAGGCAAAAACACATGCAAGAAAGAACCAACAATTACATCGCAGAATATGTAACCAAGGTAGCCAATGAAATTAAAGAAGCCAATGCGATCTTAATTCTTGGCTCTGGAGAAACCCGGTACGAATTGCAAAATCTTTTGAACAAAAGAAAAAACAATAATGGAGCATGGATTGAAAATCGGGCTGCAAAAAAACTCACCAAAAGAGAACTAGAATTAGAAATGGAAAAACATTTCAATCTACATCTTGGATGATTTTTCCTTTGCTTCAATTTAAGTTGTTAGCTTTGGAAACTTTCCCAAAGCATGTACGCGATTGTAGATATTGAGACAACAGGTGGTAACGCAGGTTCAGGCAGCATAACTGAAATTGCAATCCTTATCAGTGATGGAAAATCCATTCTTGATAGCTACACAACATTGGTCAATCCGCTACAACCTATTCCACTCTTCATTGAAAAGCTGACAGGTATCAGCGATGAGATGGTGAGCAATGCTCCTACATTTAGTGCAATTGCAAAAGAGGTCCATGAGCTACTACAAGATAAAATTTTCGTAGCGCACAATGTGAATTTTGATTACTCCTTTATTGCACATCAACTGAATCAACAAGGCTACAAATTCAATGCACGTAAACTGTGTACAGTACGTTTAAGCAGAAAAGTTTTTGAAGATCTTCCCAGCTATAGCCTAGGAAATCTTTGTCGTTCACTTGACATACAAGTTAAAAACAGGCACCGTGCTATGGGAGATGCTGAAGCCACAACCGAATTGTTCCATCGCATTGTTGAAGCAGATCGTGGTTTGCTTATCAAATCAATGTTGAAGAAAGGAAGTGGTGATGGATACCTACCGATACACTTATCAAGCAACGACCTTGAACAAATGCCAGACAAACCTGGTATCTATTACTTCCATGATGCCAAAGGAAAAATAATTTATGTAGGTAAAGCAAAACGGCTTAGGAAAAGAGTTATCAGTCATTTTTCCAACAACGATGTAAGCAAGCGAAAACAAGACCTCATGAGGATGGTCCACAAGATCAGTTTCAAAGAATGTGGCAATGAACTGATGATGAGTGTGATGGAGAGTATTGAAATCAAAAGAATCTGGCCACTATTTAACCGATCACAGAAAAAATTTGAAAATAGATTTGGAATATGCAGCTACATTGATCAAAGAGGTGTACTAAGACTAGGTGTTGTGAAAAAGAAAAAACACCTGGTATTACACACCAGCTTCCCCTATCAGTTGGACGGCATGAGGTTGCTTAATAAATTGGCGAGAGAGCATAAACTATGCCCCAAAATGTGTTTTCTACAAGTGGAGACAGTCGATTGTGTAGGACAAGAAGAAGCTTTTTGTGAAGGCATTTGTTCAAATGCTGAAAATGTTGATCGATACAATAAGAAAGTAACTAAGGTTATTGGTGATTTACAAACCATTCATCCCACGATTGCTGTATTTGGTGAAGGAAGAAATCTCAAAGAAAAATCATGCATTCTCATTGGGAAAAATGATTATTTAGCGACTGGTTTTATTGAGGAACACTTAATCAAAAAAATGAAACTAGATAAACTGATGAAACAACTGGAGCCTGCTGCATCCAATGAATTCATCAGGTCGATGGTGCTCAACTATGCAGATTTGAATCCTGAGTGGACAAAAAATTTCGACTAATTAAGATTTGATTTCTTCAACGGTTGCGCCAATTCCTCTATCAATGATGGCCTCGCACATGGTCTTCAACTCTTCAAAGCTTCCTCTCTTCACATCTGTCTTGCCTTTGTAGTGAATCAACATAGCGCATTGCTCAGCCTGCTCAGGCTCGTGTTTGCAGACTTCTATCAGGGTTTTAATCACCCAATCAAAGGTGTTGATATCATCATTCCAAACAATCAACATGTACCTGGAACTATCCAGTACATCGACTTCAAATTCCTCCTGAAAAAGTGGATTGTTGAGTGGCATAATGATTAATGATGGTGGAACATACTGGACTCGAACCAGTGACCCCTACTCTGTCAAAGTAATGCTCTAAACCAACTGAGCTAATGTTCCGGCGAAGGACAAAATTAAGCATAAGCAACAAGAAAAAGAAAAGAGGAAGTTAATTCTAACTTCCTCTCTACAAACTTTCAATTATCTCAATAAAGCAACTAAAGTATAGGATACTTGAAAGTCGACTGCATTTTGACTTTCGTACCAGTAGCAGATGATTTTCTTGCAGCTTCCATTACTTCTAATACATGTAAAGCATGCTCAACATTAATTTTTGGTTCAGTTTTATTGACAATAGATTCTCCAACTTTGGTAGCACCTTCTTGCCATACATATCCCCCAGGTTCTTTTTCGTATAGTGTTGCAGGATTATCCCAAGAATCATCAAGATAGACTCCATTGGTTTCCCAGTCGTAACCAATCAATCTCATGTTTCCTTTATCTCCAAAAATCTGCACAGAATGCAATTGCTGACCCTTCGCCTCGTGTCCGTGTGGATCAAAATAATTGAAACCACACATCACATGGCTGATTATCCCTTTTCCATGATCCATCAATATATGCGCATTGTCTTCAACCTCTACTTTCACCAAACCTTTTTCATCAATCATGCGCTCTGGATTGACAATACTGGTCATGGCCATGACCGACAAAGCCGGACCAAGTAATCCTGTTAAAGTTGCAATGTTATATACACCTAAATCAGGCATACTACCACCACCTTTTTCATAGAAGAAAGATGACCAACCCGGACCAGTATGGCCGTACTGACCATGCGCACTGGCAACTCTTCCAAGTTTTCCTTCTTGAATGCATTTGGCCATGAAAGCAAACTGCGGACTATTCACTACTGCTGGGGCACCCCAGAGTCGCAGATTCTTGCTTCTTGCCAACTCCAACAAAGCCTTACCATCTGCATACGTATTTGCCATCGGCTTTTCACTCCACACATGTTTTCCGGCTAGAAGCGCTTTTTTATTCAACTCACCATGCATCTGCATGTCGGTGAGGGTTACCATCATATCAAAAGGCACACCCTTGAGCATGGCATCGATATTGGAATAGGTTTCAGCATTTACATTGTATTGCTTTTTTTGCGCTAAAGCTCTCTCATGTTTGATGTCACACAAGCTCACTACTTCAATCAAAGGAGAACTCTGAAGATGTGGAATATACCTGTTACTCACACTTCCGCATCCTATCACTGCTACACGCAATTTTGAAGCATTGGTTTCTTTTGCAAATGTTTCTAAGGATGAAAGTAACAAAGCAGCTCCAGCTGAAGCTGTCATTTTTAAAAATTCTTGTCGTGATATTTCACTCATGGCAAATCGTTTAAAAGTATATGTTACAAATTAATCTTTTATTTAATATTATTTCTTTCCGGCTACATATTTGTCCAACCATCTTCCTTGTTCATACAAAAGATGTAGCACGTTTTCTTTACCACGATAACCATGTGCCTCGTAAGGAAGATAAACAAAGCGGACAGTCCCCCCGTGCCCTTTTATCGCTGCATACAAACGCTCACTGTTAATAGGATAAGTGCCTGTATTATCATCCATTTCACCGTGTGTCAATAAAATGGGGGTTTTGATTTTATCGGCATACATAAACGGACTCATGCCTAAATAAAGATCTGGTGCTTGCCATAAGGTACGCTCTTCATTTTGGAAACCAAATGGTGTAAGCGTTCTGTTATACGCTCCACTTCTCGCAATACCAGCTTTGAACAATCCAGTTGTATGTGCCAACAAGTTGGCCGTCATGAACGCACCATAACTGTGTCCACCAACAGCAAATCTATTTCGATCACTTACGCCCATTTCAACCAACTTATCAATTGCCGCAGAAGCATTTAATTTTAATTGATTGACAAAATCATCATTGGGCTTTTTGTCTTGTGATGTAGCAACAATAGGCATTTCAGCATTATCAAGAATGGCATATCCCTGTGTAACATAAAAAATAGGAGACCCCCAACTCAACATGGTAAACTTATGTTGGTTACCTCTGATTTGACTGGCGTCAGCAGCATTGGTAAACTCTCTTGGGTATGCCCAAAGCAGAGTGGGCAAAAGACCATCCTTCTCTTTGTTATAACCTTTAGGCAGATAAAGATCACCTGTTAAATCAACACCATCATTTCGCTTGTACTTTATCTTTTGTTTAGTTACACCAACCATGGAAGCATAAGGATTGGCAAATGAGGTGATGGCGATAGAAGAATTTTCTTTCAAAGACTTTAGATGATAGTTCGGGAATTCAACTTCAGTCTCCCTTCTTGTAACCAACAATAACTTATCAGCATCCAATACATCGGCAACATATTCGAAACAATCTTCATTGCTTCTCCAAATAATGGTATTGACTTTGGTTTGAAGATGGAAAGTAGATAAAAATGGTAAGTCACCTTTAGGCGAAGACCCTGTCGTGTTGTTCATCAACACTGCTTGTCCATTATCTA
>JBDLUR010000147.1:0-6217 GCA_039805205.1 Bacteroidota bacterium | reverse complement strand
AAGGATTGATTTCAAGCATTGAGCAATCTAATCCAACATAGGCATTATATAAGTTGGTAACGAACTTTACCATGTTTTTGAATGCATCTCCAGTTAGGCCCAAATTGAAAGCAATTTTTCTAGCCTGGAAGGGTAGCAATCCACCTGAAGGGTGAACCAACTCTCTGTGAATTTTCTCAGGTGTATCATGAGCAACATCTTCAATGTTCATTCCACCTTCAGTAGAGTACATGATCACATTTTGACCCTTAGCTCTATCCAATAGGATGGATAGGTAAAATTCCTTTCTTTCAGTTGGGCCATCATAATACATATCTTGAGCGACAAGAATTTTATTTACCACCTTACCTGAAGGTCCTGTTTGAATAGTTACAAGTGTACCACCCAAGATCTTTTCGGCAAACTCTTTTATGTCTTCTGCACTTTTACCTACTTTCACACCATTGATGCCAGTTTCTGTAACTGTTCCTTTTCCTCTACCACCAGCATGAATTTGTGCTTTCACGACTGCAAACTTGCTACCCGATTTTTCCTTGATTTGTTCATAGGCAGCTAATGCCTCATCAACTGTGCTGCAGGCTACACCTTCCTGAACTGGAACATTGTACTTTTTGAGCAATTCTTTCGCTTGGTATTCGTGCAGATTCATCTCTTTAAAATTTACGCAAATATAGTACAGCGCTTCGATTTTTGGGCATAAAAAAAGAGCAGTAATTTCTTACTGCTCCGGAAGTGATAAGGGTTAAACAAAAGCTTTATTTTCCTTGATTTTCTGGCCTCAAGCTACGTACAGTTTTGCCAGCCTGCCACATTTCACTCTCTCTAAGTTCTTTAAGCTCAACTTCAAGCTTTTCGCGATAGTCCGGTTGTGAATTGCTATCAATGCTTCTTTGGCTTTCTTTTCCTGCAGCAACACTATCGTATAGATCATTGAATACTGGTAGGGTAGCATCTTTGAACTTTTTCCACCAGTCCAATGCTCCTCTTTGAGCGGTAGTTGAACAGTTGGCATACATCCAATCCATGCCGTTTTCAGCAACTAAAGGCATAAGTGATTGTGTTAACTCTTCAACTGTTTCGTTAAAGGCTTCAGAAGGTGAGTGGCCTCTTTCGCGTAAAACCTGGTATTGAGCTGCAAATATTCCTTGAATTGCGCCCATGAGTGTTCCTCTTTCTCCAGTTAAATCACTGAATACTTCTTTTTTAAAATCAGTCTCAAAAAGGTATCCACTCCCAATGGCAATTCCCAATGCAACCACTCTTTCTTTAGCCCTGCCTGTAGCATCTTGGAAAATAGCGTAGCTCGAGTTAAGTCCTCTGCCCTGAAGGAACATTCTTCTTAAAGAAGTTCCCGATCCTTTAGGCGCAACAAGGAATACGTCTACATCAGCTGGAGGAATAATTCCAGTCTGGTGGTTATAAGTTATACCAAAGCCATGTGAAAAATACAAAGCTTTTCCAGGGGTTAAGTGTTTTTTTACTGTAGGCCACATGGCAATCTGAGCAGCATCACTCAATAAATAACAAATGATTGTTCCTCTTTCAAGCGCTTCTTCAATTTCAAAAAGTGTTTCACCTGGGACAAATCCATCAGCAATGGCCTTGTCCCAAGTTTTAGAGTTTTTACGCTGTCCAACAATTACATTAATGCCGTTTTCCTTTTGGTTCAAGGCCTGACCCGGACCTTGAACTCCGTATCCAATCACAGCAACTACTTCGTCTTTAAGAACCTGCTGAGCTTTTGCTAATGGAAATTCATCGCGTGTGACTACATTTTCTTCTGTTCCTCCAAAATTTAATTTTGCCATAACCTTAGTTTAGTTGTTTTAATTGTATGTTTTAAATGTTAAACGATTTTTGAGTTTGCTTCTTCTTCTGAAATTGGCTCATCAATAATATTTTCCTGGTGTTCAGTCAATTCAAATTCTTTTAGTTTTTCATGAAACCCTTTGCTGTCTTTAATAATAGCGACTCTTGCACTTCTAACAAACTCGATTAATCCAAAGGGTTCAAGTACTTTAATTAGCCTGTCAGTTTCTTCTCTTTGCCCGGTCGTTTCAAATATGGTATAGTCTTTTCTTATTGCAACAACTCTAGCGCCGTAGGTTCTAAGCAAGCGTTCAACCTTTACTTTTTCTGTAATAATATCCGTTGGTACTTTATATAAAGCCAGTTCCTGCCAAATGATATTGTCATTAGTGTTGAAATAGGCTTTTAAAACATCCACCTGCTTTTCAATCTGTCTTACAATTTTGCGTACTGTTTCCTCAGTTTCATTGATTACAATATTAAAGCGGTGAATACCTTCTACTTCTGAAGGCGAAGTATTCAAACTTTCAATATTGATCTTTCTTCTAGAGAACATAATGGCAATCCTGTTAAGCAGTCCAACCTGATGTTCTGTATAGATGGTTAAATTATATTCTTGTTTCATAAGTAGTTTATTTTAGTCTGATTTCGCTAACACCACAACCCTGAGGTACCATTGGAAATACGTTGTTTTCTTTTCCAACCATTACTTCTAGTAAGTATGGTCCTTTGTGGTCAAGCATTGTTTTCATAGCGGTTTTTAAGTCACTCCTTTGAGATACACTGTTTCCTTCAATGCGATAACCTTTTGCAACCATTACATAATCCGGACTTTCTATATCTACAAAAGAGTATCTTCTTTCATGGAACAATTGCTGCCATTGTCTAACCATACCTAAGAACTGGTTATTTAATATCATTATTTTGATATCAATATTGTTTTGCATGATGGTACCCAATTCTTGTATTGTCATTTGCACACCACCATCTCCAATGATCGCTACAACAGTCCTGTCTTTTGCACCAAACTTCGCACCCATTGCTGCAGGTAGTGCAAAGCCCATGGTGCCTAGTCCTCCTGATGTAATATTGCTTTTGGTCTTGTTGAATTTGGCATAGCGGCATGCTACCATTTGATGCTGACCTACATCAGTAACAATAACTGCATCGCCTTTAGTTAACTCGTTTAAGGTTTTGATTACTTCTCCCATCGTCATGATATCAGAAGTAGGATTTAATTCGTCATGGATTACAACTTCCTGCTCTTTCTCCATGCACTCACTGAATTTATTCACCCATGCTGAATGATCTCTTTTTTCCATTAGCGCTGTAATCATTGGTAGTGATTCTTTGCAGTCGCCCCAAACTGGAATATCGGCTTTGATATTTTTATCAATTTCTGCAGGATCAATGTCGAGGTGTATGATTTTTGCTTGTTTGGCATAGCGATCTAGTCTTCCTGTAACACGATCATCAAATCGCATACCCACTGCAATTAATACATCGCACTCATTCGTAAGCAAATTCGGCCCATAGTTACCGTGCATACCTAACATACCTACATTCAATGGATGATCAGTTGGCAAAGAACTCAAACCTAGGATTGTCCACGCTGCTGGCAAACCACCTTGCTCTATGAATGCTTTGAATTCCTGCTCAGCCTTTCCTAATATGATACCCTGACCAAATAATACCAATGGTCGTTTTGCTTGGTTGATTAGTTCTGCTGCAGCCTGGATGTATTCTTTTCTAATAATTGGTTTGGGTCTATAGCTTCTGATATGAGTACACTTTTGATATCCTTTGTATTCAAATTTTTGAAGTTGTGCGTTTTTGGTAATATCTATCAAAACCGGACCAGGTCGACCACTACCAGCAATGTAGTATGCTTTTGCAAGCACTGCAGGAATTTCATTTGCATCTGTAATTTGATAATTCCATTTGGTTACAGGGGTAGTAATGTTGATTACATCTGTTTCCTGAAAGGCATCTGTACCTAAGAGATGGGCAAATACTTGTCCAGTTATACAAACCAATGGGGTAGAGTCTATCATTGCGTCTGCTAGTCCTGTTACCAAGTTTGTTGCACCCGGACCACTTGTTGCAAACACAGTACCAGTTCTTCCTGATGTTCTTGCAAAACCTTGTCCCGCATGAATTCCACCCTGTTCATGTCTAACCAAAATATGTTCAAGGTATTCTCTATAGTCATACAAGGCATCGTAGATAGGCATGATTGCTCCACCCGGGTAACCAAAAATGGTTTCCACTCCCTCAGCAATCAATGCTTTCATAACAGCTTCGCTACCGGTAATTTCAATAGGAGTTTCAAATAGCTCCTCCGTTTGTATTATTTTTTCAGTTTGCATAATGAATTATTTATCGGTAATACAGCCCTCAGCTGCAGATGTAACCTGTTTCGCGTATTTGTATAATATTCCTTTGGATACTGATAATGCAGGTTGTGTCCATGCTGCTTTTCTTGCAGCAAGCGTTGCGTCATCCAATAGCACATTTATTTTATTGTTGACAGCATCAATTTCGATAGGATCTCCATCTTCAATGATGGCAATATTTCCACCATCATATGCTTCAGGTGTTATATGCCCAACTACAAAACCATGTGTTCCACCACTAAATCTTCCATCAGTAATCAGAGCCACATCTTTGCCAAGTCCTGCTCCAATGATAGCAGAAGTAGGTTTAAGCATTTCAGGCATACCTGGTGCGCCTTTAGGACCAACATAGCGAATCACCACTACATCACCTTTTTGAACACGTCCACTACTAATGCCTTGAATCAATTCTTTTTCTCCATTGAATACCCGAGCTGGTCCAGCAAATTTTTCACCTTCCTTACCACTGATCTTTGCAACACTTCCTCCTGCTGCTATATTTCCATATAATATCTGAAGGTGACCTGTTGCTTTGATTGGGTTTTCTAAGGGTTTGATGATATTTTGTTTTTCAAATTCTATGTCTGGAACAGTTGCAAGATTTTCAGCTACAGTTTTTCCGGTTACTGTTAAGCATTCACCATTTATAAGTCCTTTGCTCATGAGATATTTCATAACCAATGGTACTCCTCCAATATTGTGTAAGTCCTCCATCAAATATTTTCCTGATGGTTTGAAGTCGGCTATTACTGGGACCCTGTCACTGATAGTCTGCACATCATCTTGTGTCAGTGTCAAGCCTATGCTGTGTGCCATGGCAATCATGTGTAATACAGCATTGGTAGAGCCGCCAAGTGCCATGATGATAGTTAATGCATTATCAAAAGCCTTTCTGGTCATAATATCAGATGGCTTAATGTCTTTTTCGAGTAAGAGCTTAATGGTAGTGCCTGCTACTATACACTCTTTTTTCTTGTCCTCACTTAAAGCAGGATTTGAAGAAGAATAGGGTAGACTCATCCCCAATGCTTCAATTGCTGAAGCCATTGTATTTGCTGTGTACATGCCACCACAGGCACCTGCACCCGGACAAGAATGTTTTACAATGCCTTTGAAATCTGATTCATCTAATGCTCCTGCTATTTTTTTTCCTAAAGCCTCAAATGCTGAAACAATATTCAAATCCTCGCCTTTATAATGTCCTGGTGCTATTGTACCACCGTAAACCATGATTGAAGGTCTATCTAAACGAGCCATTGCCATGATTGAACCTGGCATATTTTTATCACAACCTGGAACTGTGATTAAGCCGTCATAATATTGCGCTCCACATACCGTTTCAATTGAATCAGCAATAACATCTCTGCTCACTAATGAATAACGCATTCCATCTGTACCATTAGACATGCCATCGCTTACGCCTATTGTGTTAAAGGTGAGGCCAACTAAATTATTTTCCCAAACACTTTTCTTTACGATAGCTGCTAAATCATTTAAGTGCATGTTGCAGGTATTACCATCCCAGCCCATGCTTGCAATGCCGACCTGTGCTTTAGCCAAATCTTCATCGGTTAATCCAATTCCGTAAAACATAGCCTGAGCAGCTGGTTGTGTTGGATCCTGTGTTATTGTCTTGCTATATTTGTTGAGTTCCATTTCAGTTTGTCTATTTATATTTTTATAAATTTTATCTTCTTATTTTTCTTTCAATTAAATTATTGTTGACTTTCTGATTTGAATATTTTCTTTGTGAATAGCAACATTAGTTTTATTCAAAAGATAATCGCAAATCAATTCGCCAATTGTTGATGTAAAATAAAAATTTACTGGGTCGATGTCTTTTGTTACAAATCCATTTTCAATTGTCCAACCCACAGCATCTCTAACATGTTTCGCTTCTTCCGTTAAACCAAAATGATCCAGCATCATGGCAGCAGATAAGATTGTTCCGATAGGGTTGGCTAAGTCCTTTCCCTTTGCCTCATGATAGGAACCATGTATTGGCTCAAATA
>JBDLUR010000146.1:0-5380 GCA_039805205.1 Bacteroidota bacterium | reverse complement strand
TCCGTCTACAATTCTACCATTTGTAATGATTAGGTCGGGCTGAGTAGTTTGTGCAGCAAGTTGAACAAGAAATAACTGAACAAAAACGATGAGAAATAAACTTTGCTTTTTCATATCGACTAAAATAATATTAAATATCAATTCTTCTGATGTAGAATTCTATCTTAAAACTATGATTTTAAATTTTGTGAAGTTAGATTTGTGACCTGCTCATCCAGAAAGCATAGGATAAGCCATTCTCTACATACAGCCGGACCTAGCGTCCGGTTTTTATATTAGTATACCTTAAGAAATCTTAATTTTACAAACAGAACTATCGCTATGGCAATAAAAATCATTGTTACAGGTGGAACCTTTGATAAAGAGTACAATGAACTCAATGGTGAATTGTTTTTCAAGGATACACATTTACACGAAATGTTAAGTAGGGGTCGCTCTAAACTTGAATTAGACATCACTACCTTGATGATGATTGATAGTCTAGACATGAAAGATAGCGACAGAAAGAAAATTGCTGATGCATGTATTGATGCAAAAGAAGATAAAATTCTAATTACACATGGTACAGATACAATGCCCATTACAGCAGAAGTACTATCAAATCAAATAAAAGATAAAACTGTTGTATTAACTGGGGCAATGGTTCCTTATAAATTTGGAAGCTCTGATGGTATGTTCAATCTAGGAAGTGCACTTGCTTTTGTGCAGACACTACCACATGGTGTTTATGTGGTGATGAATGGTAAAGTTTTCGACGGTAATAACGTAATGAAGAACAAGGCGACAGGAGAGTTTGAAGTAGTTAGGTGATAGAGTCAAGGGACGAGGGATTAGAGAGTAGTTGACCGTTAACGGTTTTCAGTTAACTGTCAACCAATAACTGTTAACTATCAACTGTTAACTCTTAACTCTTAACTGTCAACCGACAACAGAAATAATATAAAAAGGCGTTCAAGTTTAATACCTGAACGCCTTTTGAATTTACTTTTTGAAACAGCTAATCGAAAACAGTCATCCAAGTCTCTATTGCATTTACACTACTCCCTGTTCCCTATTCCCTAGCTATTAATTACTTCTTCTCCAACAACTTAAAGAACTGATCCAACTGAGGTAGGATTACAATTCTTGTGCGGCGGTTCTGAGAACGACCATCTTCAGTTGCGTTATCTGCAATTGGCTGATACTCAGAGCGACCAGCTGCAACCATTTTCGAAGGCTCCATGCCATATTGCTTTTGGAACATACGAACAATAGTTGTTGCACGCTTCACACTGAGATCCCAGTTGTCTTGTAATTCTTTGTTACCATTCAATGCTACGTTATCAGTATGACCCTCAACCATGAACTCAATATCTGGCTGATTCTTCAAAACCAAAGCAACTTTACCGAGAACAGTTTTAGCTCTATCGCTCAAATCAAAACTACCAGTCTTGAACAATACCTTATCAGAAATATCTACGTATACAACACCTTTATCTACTTTGATATTTACATCCTTATCATTAAGATCACCGATTGCACCTTTGAGGTTCATCACCAATGCCATGTTCAATGAATCTTTGCGAGCTGCTGCCTGCTGAATTGATTGAATATAAGCATCTTTAGAACCGATATTGTCAAGCGATTTTTTAATACTTTCTGCTTGTGAAGAAGAAATAACAGATAGATCTTCCAATTGCTTCAAAGCCTGGTTGTTGTTTTTCTTCAAAAACTCAACCTGCTCTTTTAATGCACTCAATTGTGCTTCTCTCTGCGCATCAGCAATTGCTCTCTGACGGTCAGCTTCCGCTTTTTCATCGCGACAAGCTTTGGTTTCTTTTTGAGCAGCCACTAATTCATTGTTCAATTTTCCGTACTTGTCGGTTAGTGCCTGATATTTTTTGGTACTTACACAAGAAACAAGTGTACTTCCCATCACTAAGGCAACAATAAACGCGTTGATTTTCATTATGCAGTTATTTAGGATTTATCGATACACAAATATAAAAAACGACCGGTAATAGGATGGATTATTTGTCAACATTCACCACTATAATAATTGTGTTAGAATTTGTGCATATTTATTTGGGTTGGTTCAAAATATTTATTATAATTTGAGATAGATTTTTGTCGGCCATGCTTGCCGAAAAATATGTTTGTTTTCTCATGCTACCCTGCTATTTGTCTAAATAGCAGGGTTTTTTGTGAAAAACACTAAATTTATTAGTGGAAAAAATGCTAAATTTATTAGTTTTGTATTTATTATTCCCCTACCTTTACCCTCTTAAAATTCAACTAGTATGTCAAATAATGAAAAACTGAAAGCGCTCAAACTCACGCTGGACAAGATTGAGAAGGATTATGGCAAGGGAAGTGTGATGATGATGAATGAAAAGGGTGAAGCGCAGCTTGAAGCGATTTCTACAGGTTCAATCGGACTAGATGCTGCACTTGGTATTGGCGGTCTGCCAAAAGGAAGGGTAATTGAAATATACGGACCAGAGAGCTCTGGTAAAACTACAATCGCCACACATGTAATTGCAGAAGCACAGAAAAAAGGCGGTATGTGTGCGTTTATTGATGCTGAACATGCATTCGACAGTGCTTATGCTAAAAAATTGGGTGTTGATGTAGATAATCTATTGATATCTCAACCGGATTATGGCGAGCAGGCTTTAGAAATTGCCGATCGTCTCATTCTTTCTGGTGCCCTTGACGTAGTGGTTATTGACTCGGTTGCTGCACTTGTCCCTAAGAGTGAATTAGAGGGTGAGATGGGAGATAGTAAAATGGGCTTACACGCAAGATTGATGAGTCAGGCTTTGAGAAAACTCACGGCGACCATCAACAAGACGAATACCATTTGTATTTTCATCAATCAGTTGCGTGAAAAGATTGGTGTGATGTTTGGTAATCCTGAAACCACCACTGGTGGTAATGCATTGAAGTTCTACGCATCAGTAAGATTGGATATTCGCAGAACAGCACAAATAAAAGATGGTGATGAAGCAATTGGTAACCATGTAAAAGTAAAAGTGGTTAAAAATAAGGTTGCTCCTCCTTTCCGTTCCGCTGAATTCGATATCATTTTTGGAGAAGGTATATCCAAAACTGGTGAGATTATTGACATGGGGGTTGAATTGGGCATCGTTAACAAAAGTGGCAGCTGGTATAGCTATAACAGTGATAAACTAGGTCAAGGTAGAGATGCGGTTAGACAACTCTTGATTGACAATCCTGAAATGGCGAACGAGATAGAAGTTAAAATCAGAGAAAAACTAAAAGAAATGCAGGCATCTTAATTGCAGTTGGTTGCTTGTTTAAAGGCCGCATTCCAGTTAAACGGGGATGCGGTTTTTTATTTACTTTCATACTAACATTAAATATCATGATCAAACAAAGAAAACTAGAAGCGCGAAAGAGAATTGCTCTTGTTGCACACGACAATAAAAAGAAAGAGCTAATCGATTGGGCTATTTACAATAAAACAGCGCTATCAAGGCATGAACTTTTAGCCACAGGTACAACAGGTGTTTTATTGGAAGATGCACTTGATCGTTCCATCAAAAAGCTTTTAAGTGGCCCACTTGGTGGCGATCAACAAATTGGTGCGCTAATTGCAGAGGGTAGTGTTGATACATTGATTTTTTTCTGGGATCCCATGGAAGCACAACCGCATGACCCAGATATCAAGGCGCTACTACGACTGGCTGTAACCTGGAATATACCTTTTGCTTGTGATAGAGCCACTGCCGATTTTTTATTGACTTCCCCGTTAATGCACGATGAATATACTTGTACTATTCCCGACTATAGTACTTACATTAAAAGAGACCTAAAGAAGTAAAGTTTCCAAAGATGAAATCACTTCCCTAAGCGTATATTAAAAAACTCTAGCATGAATATTTTAAAAGTCGCACTAGTTGTTGTTTTCCAATTTTGTGTTTTAAGCACGGTTATTCAAGCACAAGATTCACTGAGCAAATCAGATGTGAAAAGTGGAGCAAAACTGCTTGATGTTCAATTTACAGATCAGGAAATTGAAATGATGCTGGCAGATTTGAAAGACAATATCACCGACTTCAAAAAAATGCATGCACTCTTCCTGAATAATAATGTGGGTATGAGTATTGCACAACGTCTTACTCCTCCATCAGAAAAACAAGAAAAAATCAAATGGCAATACGATAAGAAAATATTAATGCCAATTAATAAAAATGAGCTGGCTTTTTATTCTATCAAGCAATTGGGATCACTCTTGAGAAATAAATCAATTAGTTCTGTCGAGCTGACTCAATTTTTCCTAGACCGAATAAAGAAATATGGCGACACCCTTCAGTGTGTAGTCAGCCTAACCGAATCCATAGCATTAGAACAAGCCGCAGAGGCAGATGAAGATTTCAGAAAAGGCATTGACAAGGGACCGCTTCAAGGTATTCCCTACGGATTGAAAGACCTTTTTGCAGTCAAAAACACTAAAACCACCTGGGGTGCACAACCCTACAAAGACCAAATGATTGAAGAAGATGCCTATGTATATACACGACTAAAAGAAGCCGGAGCCGTCTTGGTTGCAAAATTCACCTTGGGCGCTTTGGCCATGGGCGACTACTGGTTTGGTGGTAGAACCAAAAATCCTTGGAACCTCAACTCTGGCTCAAGTGGCTCATCTGCCGGATCGGCTTCAGCAACGGTAGCAGGACTCATTCCATTTGCAATTGGCACCGAAACCCATGGGTCAATTATCTCCCCAAGTTCCACCTGCGGAGCGACAGGCCTGCGACCAACATTCGGAAGTGTGAGCAGATCAGGGGCAATGACGCTTAGCTGGAGCTTAGATAAGGTGGGTCCCATTTGCAGAAGCGCAGAAGATGCAGCTACCGTTTTTAGTTTTATCCACGGCACTGATGGAAAAGACGTAAGTGCGGTGAATAGGTCTTTTAATCTCAGTAATAAACGCGGAATTAAAGAACTTAAAATTGCCTATTCCAAGAACCATTTTGACCGTTTAGACTCAACAAATTCACATGAATGGGGAGTAATTAAGGCTTTAAGGGAACAGGGAATAGCGATATCACCCATGATTTTGCCTGATACAGATAGCTATAAATTTGATCTCATTGGAATGGTCATTGGGGCAGAAGCGGCAGCTGCTTTTGATGAATTTACGAGGATCGGTTTAGACGATCAGATGACCCGTCAGACGAGATTTGATTGGCCAAATTACTTCAGGGTCTCCCGTTTGATTCCAGCAGTGGAATACGTAAATGCGAATAGGCATCGAACAATTTTGATGCAAAAAATGAATGAGGCCATGGAACCTTGGGACGTGATCATCACACCAAGTTTTGGTAACCGCCAGCTTGCTATTACCAACCTCACTGGTCACCCTGCTCTTTGT
>JBDLUR010000145.1:0-2863 GCA_039805205.1 Bacteroidota bacterium | reverse complement strand
TTCTCTAATGTTAGGTTGGAAAAGAATGATTTGAGTCAGTAGTCGTAATTTTGTTTATCATTTTTTTGATTTTTTCAAAAAGAATTTTAACATTAATTTTACATTAGCGCTGTAACAATGCTTTTTCGGCATCGTACAAATAAGACCAAAACCTAGAAACACTACTTAACCCTTCCAACATGAAAAAAAACAACCCTAAATCGTTCAACATACCGTTAAATGTGAAGGTTGCGCTCATCGTTCTTGCTCTTTATGGAGCGATAGCATTGGTTACATATCTCGTTTGGTAATACGATGAGGCTTGAGGCCTAGTTCCTTATTTTTCTTGCTACCTTTGTGAGCCAAAACTGTTAGTAGCAATGGAAATTTCCAAGAATTTTGATTTTAAAGCAGCTGAAAACAAGTGGTATACACATTGGTTAGACCAAAAATATTTTGAGAGTACTCCCGATGATAGGGAACCCTATACTGTAGTTATTCCTCCGCCAAACGTGACTGGTATTTTGCATATGGGGCATTGTTTGAACAATACCATCCAAGATATATTGGTGAGAAGGGCAAGAATGATGGGTAAAAATGCTTGTTGGGTACCAGGGACTGACCATGCTTCTATTGCAACAGAAGCTAAGGTGGTTCAAATGTTACGTGAAAGAGGGATTCAAAAAGCCAGTTTGAGTCGCAATGAATTTCTCGGATATGCCTGGGAATGGAAAGAGAAATATGGCGGAATCATTTTGCAGCAGCTGAAGAAATTAGGTTGCTCGCTAGATTGGAACCGAACCAGCTTTACCATGGATCCGGATTATTATAATTCTGTGATTCATGTGTTCAACGACCTTTATACCAAAGGTTATATTTATCGTGGCAAACGAATGATCAATTGGGATCCAAGAGCAAAGACTGCATTGAGTGATGAAGAAGTAATCTTCAAAGAGGTTCAGGGTAAATTATATTTTTTAAAGTATCAGCTAGTCGATGCCGATGGCAATAAATTACCGTTAGCAGATGCGGGAATTACCATCGCTACGGTTCGCCCAGAAACCATTTTGGGTGATGCTGCTATAGCAGTCAACCCGAATGATGAACGTTTCAAACATTTGATCGGCAGCTATGCTGTTGTTCCATTGATTGATAGGAAAATACCAATCATTGGTGATGATTATGTGGCAACAGACTTCGGTTCTGGTGCATTAAAAATTACACCAGCACACGACATGAATGATAACCAGATTGGTATCAAGCATGGCTTAGCAGTCTATGATATTTTAAATGAAGATGGAACATTGAGCAATGAGGCTCAGCTGCTCATTGGCAAGGATAGGTTTGAAGCGAGAAAAGAAATTGTGGTATTGTTGGAACAAGCCGGGCATGTTGTAAAAATTGAGGACTATGTTCATCAGGTTGGTTTTTCAGAAAGAACAGATGTAGTAGTAGAACCTCGATTGTCTTTACAGTGGTGGGTTGACATGAAAAAAATTGCAGGTCCTGCTTTGTCGGCAGTACAAGACGGCGAAATCAATTTCCATCCAGCAAAATTCAAAAACCTCTATCGCCATTGGATGGAGAACATCAAAGATTGGTGTATCTCTCGTCAGTTATGGTGGGGGCATCAAATTCCTGCATGGTATGATGCAGAAGGAAGATTTGTTGTAGCAATGAATGAAAAAGATGCGATAGAAAAATTTTCTAAAGCATACAATATCGACAATCCACAATTGAAGCAAGACGAAGACTGTCTTGATACTTGGTTCTCTTCATGGTTATGGCCATTTGAAGTATTTAAAGGGATTTCAAATCCTGGCAACAAAGATGTTTCTTATTATTATCCTACTCAATCCTTGGTTACTGCACCTGAAATTATTTTCTTCTGGGTAGCGAGAATGATCATGGCTGGATATGAGTACATGGGTAAGAAACCTTTCTCTGATGTTTATTTTACAGGAATTGTTAGAGATACCCAGGGAAGGAAGATGAGTAAGCAGTTGGGTAATTCTCCTGATTTGTTGGAGATGATTGATGAGATAGGTGCGGATGCAGTGAGGTTTGGTATTCTCATTGCTTCACCTGCTGGAAATGATTTGTTGTGGGATAAAGCATCTAACGAGCAGGGAAGAAATTTCATCAATAAGTTGTGGAATGCCTTAAAGCTAATAGAGATTTGGAAAGAAAAAGCAAAGGCTAATCTTTCTGCAGAGGAAGTTAGTCTCGCTTCTGATTGGCCACACCAGTGGTTTGATGCAAGGCTGCGTGCTTCATCAGCAGAAATTGATCAGTTGATGGCACAATACAAACTCAGTGAAGCATTGAAGACATTGTATTCTTTAATTTGGGATGATTTTTGTAGTTGGTACCTAGAATGGGTGAAACCAGGTTTCGAAAAACCAATGGATCAAGCGCATTTAGATAAGGTGATCAATAATTTCGAAATGTTGTTAGAAAGGTTACATCCTTTCATGCCATTTGTGACAGAAGAAATTTATCACCTGTTGCGTGAACAACAAAATGTTGATTTGTGCGTAAGACAATTGGATCAAACACTTCAGCCTACATCTTCTGATGCGCAAACCTTGAAAGAGGGGGAGGTGTTGAAATCTGCTATCACTGCAATTAGAGACGCAAGAGTAAAAGCACAAATTAAAAATAAAGATGCTGTAGAAATTTATTGTACAGCACAGGAGCAGGCTGATTGGGAAATCATTCGTCCGTTGTTGTCAAAACAAGTTAACGCTTCATCATTTTCATTTACAACAGATGCAATTGCCAATTCAATTCAATTGGTTGTAGGAAGTGCTAAGTTGTACATCAAATCTGAACAAGCAATTGATACTTCAGCTCAACGTAAAACCATTGAAGACGAATTGGC
>JBDLUR010000144.1:0-12622 GCA_039805205.1 Bacteroidota bacterium | reverse complement strand
GTAGAATCCAATGGATCAACCGCAGGATAGATACCTAAGTCGGCAATCTTACGGCTCAATACCGTTGTAGCATCCAAGTGGGCAAAGGTTGTAGCTGGAGCTGGGTCAGTCAAGTCATCCGCAGGTACATATACCGCCTGTACAGATGTAATTGATCCATTTTTAGTTGAGGTGATTCTCTCTTGCATCAATCCCATCTCAGTTGCTAGGGTTGGCTGATAACCTACAGCAGAAGGCATCCTTCCCAATAACGCTGACACCTCAGAACCTGCTTGTGTGAAACGGAAGATGTTATCTACGAAGAAAAGGATATCTTTTCCTTTACCCTCACCATCTCCATCACGGAAATATTCTGCAATAGTCAGACCACTCAAGGCAACACGTGCACGTGCTCCAGGAGGCTCATTCATCTGACCAAATACGAAAGTTGCTTTTGAATCTTTCAAACCATTCATATCCACTTTATCCAAATCCCATCCACCTTCTTCCATGCTGTGTTTGAAATCGTCACCATATTTCATGATGCCTGCTTCAATCATCTCTCTTAGTAGATCATTACCCTCACGCGTACGCTCACCCACACCGGCAAATACTGAAAGACCACCATAACCTTTTGCGATGTTATTGATCAACTCTTGAATCAATACTGTTTTACCTACACCCGCACCACCGAAAAGTCCGATTTTACCACCCTTTGCATAAGGCTCAATCAAGTCGATTACCTTAATACCAGTGAAAAGTACTTCTGTTGCAGTACTCAATTCTTCAAACTTTGGAGGCTTAGCGTGAATTGCACGGCCTTTTTCTTTTGAAACTGCAGGTAGACCATCAATAGGATCTCCTGTTACATTAAACAACCTTCCGTTGATGGCATCTCCGGTTGGCATAGCAATGGCTTTCCCTGTATCAACTACAGCAGTACCTCGTACCAAACCTTCAGTACCGTCCATGGCAATACACCTTACACTATCTTCACCCAAGTGTTGCTGTACCTCAAGGACAAGCTTGTCGCCGTTCTCTTTTTGCAACTCAAGTGCATTATAAATCTCTGGAAGTTGGCCATCGAAAGCGACGTCTACCACCGCTCCAATTACCTGTTTAATTTTTCCTGTATTAGCCATGTTCAATGATTGATTTTGATATGAAATCAGTTTCAGGCCGCAAAGGTAAACAGGAAGGGGGGATCAAAAAAATTGAAAGAAGGAATTTTTTTACAAATCATCTATTCTATAGGAAAGAAAAGAGGAGTCCGGCTAAAATTGCCCCTAAAAGGGGACCAAAAACGGGGATGGCAGCATAATTCCATCCATTTCCCCCTTTTTGGGGTATCGGAAGGATGGCATGCATAATCCGTGGCCCTAAATCTCTAGCAGGGTTTATAGCATAACCAGTAGGCCCACCCATACAGAGCCCAATGCCTAATACCAATAAAGCAACTGGTAAAGCATCAATAGCCCCTAATTTCATTTCTCCTTTTTGAATAAAGAGAACGGAAAGCATAAAAATAAAGGTCGCTATGGTCTCAGTCATGAGATTGCTGACAGGCTTATCAATTGCCGGGCTATTGCAAAAGACAGCTAATTTCAGAGTTGGGTCTTGGGTTTCAGAGAAATGATCCTTGTACATCAAATAAGTAAGCGCACTTCCAATAAATGCACCTAGAAATTGAGCTAATATATACCCAGGCACCTCTACCCAAGAAAATTTACCTGCCATGGCAAGACCAATAGATACCGCAGGATTCAAGTGTGCGCCACTAACATCTGCAGAAATAAAAACGCCAACAAAAACTGCCACTGCCCAGCCCAATGCAATAACAACTAATCCCGCATTATTCCCTTTTGTTTTATCTAACAAAACATTGGCTACAACGCTGGTGCCAAAGGCAATAAGCACGCTCGTTCCAACAAGTTCAGCTACAAATGGAGTCATTTTTTGGATTTTTATTTAAGTGATTCAATTTACGATTTTTAAGATTTTGACGCTAAATATCCATTTGCGACCGCCAAAAATGAATTCAATTGCTCTTCCTCATAACCTTTATCCCAACCCAAAAGAGAGGCCATGTTTTGGGCCACTAATTCCGCGGCTTCAATTGCTGCTTGTGCATCAATAAAAAGCATTCGGCTTCTTCTTGCCAGAATATCTTCAACAGTCATGGCCATTTCATTTCTAACTGAAAACGCTAACTCAGCTTGGCAATAATCATACCTAGGGTGAATGGGCTTTGCCAACTGAGGATGTTCATTGATCATTGCTTGAATCAACGCTGCATCACTACCATATGCCGAAAATTTATCTCCATACTTAATCGTGCTGGTATAGCCATGTAGTTTTAAGTTTCGCGTGGTACATTTAACAATGGGAAGCTTTGCAACAAATGCTGCATTGTTCACTGCATCCTTTGCCATTTTTCTATAAGTAGTCCATTTCCCACCTGTAATAGTAATCAAGTTCGACTTAGATACAATAATTGTATGATCGCGTGAAGCCAATGATGTACTGGTTTGATTGGATGTTTTCACCAAGGGCCTCAATCCAGCAAAAACAGAAAGCACCTCTTTTCGTGTAATTTTTGAAGTAGCATACTCATTAAAATGCATCAATATAAATTCTATCTCTTCTTCTAATGCAATAGGCTCCTCATTGATACTATTCAATGCAGTATCTGTTGTACCAATGACTACTTTTTCATGCCATGGCAATGCAAACAAGACTCTTCCATCTTTTGTTTTAGGGATCATCAACGCATCAGTTCCTGGAAAAAAACGTTGATCCACTACCAAGTGAACACCTTGAGAAGGCATAACCATAGCAGGTGCATCGGGGTCATCCATATCTAAAATACTATCAGCAAAAACACCCGTGGCATTGATAACCACTTTCGCTTTTAATGAAAAAACTTCTCCCTTCAATTCATCTTCAGCTACAACACCCACCACCTTTTCATTTTCCTTGATGAGGCTAGTCACTTGAACATAATTAACGACTGTCGCACCCAAGTCATGCGCTGTAAGTGCCAGTGTAATAGCCATTCTTGCATCATCAAACTGCCCGTCTGTATATAATACACCTCCTTTCAACCCTTTAGGTTGAATCATTGGCATTTTTTTTAAAACAGATTTTTTGGATAACAATGCGGGGTGACCTAGACTTAATTTTCTAGATAACAGATCGTATAAAAACAAACCGATTCCATAAAACCATTTTGAAAAAAAAGAATACGCAGGAATTACAAAATGCTGTACTCGTGTTAAATGTGGTGCATTCGCCAACATAAACCCTCGCTCTCGTAATGCCTCGATAACCAGCTTAATGTTACCCTGTGCAAGATACCGTACGCCACCATGTACCAATTTTGTGCTTCTACTTGAAGTACCTTTTGCAAAATCATACTTCTCCAACAGCAATGTTTTAAATCCTCGTTTTGCTGCATCAACTGCAATTCCTAATCCTGTTGCACCACCGCCAACAACAATGATGTCCCACTGCTTCTCAACGCTTAAAATTTCTATTGCCGTACTTCTGTTCACGTATACTACTTATTTACTCCATGCCAAAACAGCGGTCACTGCTCGCTTCCATGCAGAAAGACGTTTTTCTTTATCCGCATCATTCATTTGCGGTGAGAATGTTGCATCTACTTTCCATTGTGCTGCTATACTGTCAATATCTTTCCAAAATCCTGTTGCGAGTCCTGCTAAATAAGCAGCACCCAAAGCAGTCGTTTCAATTATCTCAGGCCTTAACACTTTCACAGATAAGATATCACATTGAAACTGCATCATTAAATCATTAACGGTTGCGCCACCATCTACTCTTAATTCTTTTATCGGTAACCCTGCATCAGATTCCATTGCTTTCAACACATCATAAGTTTGATAAGCAATACTTTCTAAAGTAGCTCTAGCAATGTGTGCATCTGTTGTGCCTCTTGTTATTCCAAAGATGGTACCTCTGGCATACGCATCCCAATGTGGAGCCCCAAGACCTGAAAAAGCAGGAACTACCACAACCCCATCGGTATCTTGTACAGAAGCAGCCAATTTTTGCACATCAGCAGACTGTTTAATAATTTTTAATCCATCCCTAAGCCACTGTACAGCAGCACCAGCAATAAACACACTTCCTTCTAAAGCATAGTGTGTGGTATCACCAATTTTCCAGGCCACTGTTGTTAGCAAATTATTATTTGATCGAACCAATTTAGTGCCGGTATTCATTAACATAAAACAACCTGTACCATAGGTATTTTTAACCATCCCCACTTCTTTACACATTTGTCCGAATAAAGCCGATTGCTGATCTCCGGCCATTCCTGCAATAGGCACTTCATGCATATTGATGGCTGTTGCATACCCGTAGATTTCACTGTTACTTTTTACTTCTGGCAACATTGATGCAGGTATGTGGAACAATTGCAACAATTCTTCATCCCATTGCATTGTCTCAATATTATACAACATGGTTCTGGATGCATTGCTCACATCAGTTACATGCACTTTGCCTTCAGTCAGTTTCCAAAGCAGCCAACTGTCAATTGTACCAAAAGCAAGCTCTCCCCTAGAAGCCTTGTCCCTGGCGCCTTCCACATGGTCGAGTATCCATTTTATTTTGGTGGCAGAAAAATAGGCATCTACAATTAACCCTGTTTTGAGATTGATTTTTTCTGCATGTCCCTCAGCCCTCAAACCATCGCAATACGCAGCAGTCCTTCTGTCTTGCCAAACAATTGCATTGTAAATCGGCTTTCCTGTGGTCCTATCCCAAACAACGGTTGTCTCCCTTTGATTGGTGATACCAATTGCCGCAACGGCATCAGCCTTAAGATTTAGCTTCAACATTACTTCTTTGGCAACGGTAGCCTGACTCACCCATATTTCCATTGGATCATGTTCAACCCATCCTGCCTGTGGGAAAATCTGTTTGAACTCTTTTTGAGCCACAGCAGCGATGGAACCATCATGAGCAAAAAGAATGGCTCTTGAACTTGTGGTTCCCTGATCCAGGGACATGATATATTTCATTGAAATCGAAATTTAGGGTTCAGTATGTAATTTAAAACTAGTACCCCTAGGAATCAAATAAAAACTATTCCACATCACTTCCATGGCGCGGAACCTTTTCTTATCTTGCAGCCTGATGGAAAATTTTGTTGTATCAGCAAGGAAATATAGGCCCCAACATTTCTCAACAGTGGTGGGACAAGCTCATATTACCACAACATTAAAAAATGCCATCCTTCAAAATCACCTTGCTCATGCCTTCTTGTTTTGCGGACCTCGTGGCGTAGGTAAAACAACCTGTGCACGTATTTTGGCCAAAACCATCAATTGTGAAAACGTTGGTGCTGATGGAGAAGCTTGCGACAAATGCGGATCTTGTGTATCCTTCAATACAGGATCAACCTTTAATGTACATGAACTAGATGCTGCCAGTAACAATTCTGTAGATGATATAAGAGAGTTAATCGACCAGGTAAGGTTTGCACCACAATCGGGCAGATACAAAGTATACATCATAGATGAGGTTCACATGCTTAGCGCATCTGCCTTCAATGCATTTTTAAAGACTTTGGAGGAGCCTCCCGCTCACGCTATTTTTATTCTGGCTACAACAGAAAAACATAAAATTCTTCCTACCATTCTTTCAAGGTGTCAGATTTTTGATTTTAAAAGAATCACACCAAACGACATCGTAGAACATCTGCTTGAAATCACAACTAAAGAAAGCATTCAAGCTGAAACTGCAGCATTACAAATCATCGCACAAAAAAGTGATGGTTGCATGCGTGATGCGTTGAGTATGTTGGATAAAATTGTCAGCTTCACCAATGCTGCTCTTACCTACACAAATACCCTTGAGCACCTCAATGTACTTGATGAAGATTATTTCTTTAAGATGTTGGATATGCTCTACAACCAAGATCTACCGGGCGTTTTATCACTTTTCGATGAAATTGACAAAAAGGGATTTGAAGGCGATATGGTATTGAACAGCATGACTGAATTTTTTAGAAATCTATTGATCAGTAAGGATGCAAGATCAATTGGTTTACTGCAAGTGATGGATGGTTTTAGAAACAAATACATTGCAACAGCAAATGAAATTTCAGCATCCTATATCGTTGGCGCAATGAATATCCTGACTGAAGCAGAGGCAGGATTTAAACAAGCGAGAAACAAAAAACTTCATGTTGAATTCCACCTCATCAAACTCAATTACCTCAAACAAGCGGTAAGCCTCATCGAAACAGATGGGGTAGGAAAAAAAAAACGAATTGACGAAGTAAAGTCCGTTGCCTTTCGTCAACTCAACATCAGAGAATACAAGTCGCCTTCCGTAAAAAAAGAACCAACTTCGGCAACAAAGGTTTCGGAGAACACAATAGTAGCCCCTAAAACCGAGCCAACCCCACCACAGGAACAAAAGATCCCTGCCAAATTGCCTGAACTCCAAAAGGAGATTGCACAGGCATTGAGTACTCCACCTTCAGGGGGACTAGGAGCGTTGAAAAAAATCAGGGACCAAATACAAACCAGAAAACAAGAAAAGTCGGTCATACATACCCTTGATGCTGAAAAACTACACGAAGCCTGGACTATTTATGTAGAGCGCCTAGCCGCTAATAACCAGGTAACCAGTCACAGTAACCTCAAACAAGCCAAATTAAAGGTAATTGACGAGCATAATTTTGAAGTTGAAGCAGATAGCAGAATACAACTTCAGTTTATAGAAGGGGAACGCCTAGGAATGACCCTTCATATCCAAGAGTTTTTCAACAACAATCACATTCAATATAAGGTCGTTTTAGATCCATCAGCCGAAAACCAGGATCAACCGACAGAGCAGGTTTTATCGCGAAAAGACCAATACCTCAAAATGGTTGAACGCTATCCAATCATCAAAAATATGCGCGACCAGCTCAACCTCGATCTTGATTACTAATAAAGGGTGCAAAACTTTGCGAATTCTTGGCTCTGATTCTCCATTTTTGATGTAATTTCGGGCTCTTAATTTTTTAACCAAAACCGAATTGGGCTATGGCCGAAGTGATCAGAATGCCGCTCCTGAGTGATACCATGACTGAGGGCAAGATCGTAAAGTGGAACAAGAGTGTTGGCGACACAGTTAAAAGCGATGATGTATTGGCAGATGTAGAAACCGATAAGGCTACTATGGAAGTAGTAGGCTACGCTGATGGCACACTTTTGTACATTGGTTTTAAAGAAGGAGAAGCTGCTAAAGTAAATGAAATCATAGCTATAGTTGGAAAGCCTGGAGAAGATATACAACAGTATTTGAGTCCAGCTGCCCCAACACCAGCAGCTGCTGCACCTGCAGCTCCAGCAGCATCAACACCTCAGACGAATACTGCTGCACCAGCTGTTACCCCTGAGCAATTGGGTGTGACTGTAATCAGAATGCCGTTGTTGAGTGATACCATGACCAGTGGTAAAATTGTGCAATGGAACAAACAAGTAGGAGATCATGTAAAAAGTGATGATAACCTTGCTGATGTTGAAACTGATAAAGCTACAATGGAAGTGGTTGGTTATGCCGAAGGTACTTTACTCCATGTGGGTGTTCCAGCTGGTGAATCAGCCCAAGTAAATGATATCATTGCGATCATTGGAAAACCAGGAACCGATGTTTCAGGTTTACTCAATGCAATAAATAATACCTCATCCGCCCCTGCAGCTACACCAGCTGCTAGCCCTGCTGCAACCACAGCACCTGCTCCTGCCTCTGTAGCTGTGAGTCCTGCTGTAACCCCATCAGTATCAAACGATGGAAGAGTGAAGGCATCGCCTTTAGCTAAAATGTTGGCAAAGGACAAAGGAATTGACTTATCGCAAGTTAGAGGATCTGGAGATGGTGGAAGGATTATTAAAAGTGATGTTGATAATTTCACGCCAGGCGTTGCTCCAGTAGCAGTACCTGCTCAAGCTTCAACTACTGCACCAGCTCCAACTTTTATTGCTGGCGCAGAAGGTTATGCAGACACACCACTTACATCAATGCGTAAAACCATTGCAAGAAGATTGGGCGAAAGCATGTACACAGCTCCACATTTCTATCTCAGTATGGAAATCTGCATGGATAATGCAATCAAAGCTAGAGCTGCTATGAATGAGGTGAGCACTACGAAAATATCTTTCCAGGATATGTTGATCAAAGCATCAGCATTGGCCTTGAAAAAACATCCAGCAGTAAATAGCAGTTGGATGGGTGAATTTATCCGCACCTATAATCACGTTCATATTGGCTCAGCAATCGCCTTACCAGAAGGATTGATAGTTCCAGTTGTACGCTTTGCAGATCAAAAATCGCTTTCTCAAATTGCACTAGAAGCAAAAGATCTTTATGATAAAGCGAGAAATAAGAAAATTCAACCACAAGACTTTACAGGAAATACATTCACCATCTCCAACCTTGGTATGATGGATATCGATGAATTTACCGCCATCATCAACCCACCAGACAGCTGTATCCTTGCTGTTGGTAAAATCAAGGAGGTTGTTGTGAAAAAAGGTGAAGGTTTCACCACTACACAAATGATGAAACTAACCTTGAGTTGTGATCATAGAAGTGTAGATGGAGCTGTGGGTGCTGCTTTCTTGCAAACGCTGAAGAAATACATGGAGAATCCAGTAGTGATGCTGGTATGACAACCAAAAAAACACTTGTCTTAGGCGCCTCTTCCAAACCAGAGCAGTACAGTAATATGGCTGTTAGGAATCTATTGGTAGCAGGACATCCTGTGGTAGCGATAGGAAGAGAACCATTTCTCATTGAGACAGTACAAGTGCAGGCAACTACCGAACCATTCACCGACATACATACCGTTACTTTATACCTCAATGCCTCCAGACAGGCAGATTATGAAGATTATGTTCTTTCCCTCCATCCCAAAAGAATCATATTCAATCCAGGCGCTGAAAATCCCTCTTTAAGCGAAAAAGCTCGCCAAAATGGTATAGAAGCAATCGAGGCTTGCACCTTGGTTATGCTATCTGTAGGCACCTACTAAGCGGTCATTTACCGTAAATACTGCAATTTTCCCCTTGTTCAGGTAGGTACTAATACTCAATCTGCCTGAATAACTACGCAAAATATAATAGAACATACAATATCGCCGTTATAGTTGTGTACCTCTATGAAACTAAACAGAAACTAGAGCCCGTTTTTAATCCGTACCCTATTTTAATTAATCCAACTTCCTAAGAAACAAACTAAAAGTTTTAAGCCTCCCCTCCTAAAGGGGAGGCTTTTTTTTGCTAGATGAGCAGCTAGATTCCTGCTTATCTTTGCAGCATGACAACAAGAAATGTGAGAGTCCGTTTTGCTCCCAGTCCCACTGGAGGCCTCCACCTTGGAGGGGTAAGAACAGCTTTGTTTAATTATTTATTTGCCAAGAAATATGGCGGCACCTTTGTGTTAAGAATTGAGGATACCGATCAAACCAGATTTGTACCAGGTGCTGAACAATATATTATTGATTGCTTAACCTGGTGTGGCATCACCCCAGATGAAGGTCCACATGCCGAAGGCGCCTTTGGTCCCTACCGACAAAGTGAGCGAAAAGCGAACTATAGAAAATATGCGGAACAGCTTGTAGCAAATGGTTTCGCTTACTACGCATTTGATACTCCAGAAGAGTTGGAGAAAATGAGAGAGGAGCACAAATCTGATACCAATCCTTCTCCCCAGTACAATAGTAAGTTGCGCATGCAGTTGAAAAATTCATTGTCACTCGATAAAGCAACAGTCGATCAATTGCTGGCTGACAAAACACCTCATGTCATTCGCATCAAAATGCCCAATAACACAGAGGTTAAGTTGAATGATTTGATCAGAGGTGAAGTAATTTTCAATACAGATCAAGTAGACGATAAAGTTTTACTCAAAGCAGATGGTATGCCCACTTATCATCTTGCTGTGGTGGTAGATGATTATGAAATGCAAATTACACATGCCTTTAGAGGTGAAGAATGGCTACCCTCCTCGCCTGTCCATGTGCTCCTTTGGGAATACTTAGGATGGAAGGATAGTATGCCTGCATGGGCTCATTTACCATTGATACTCAAACCAGACGGACAAGGTAAGCTGAGTAAAAGAGATGGGGACCGACTAGGCTTTCCTGTCTTTGCTATGGATTGGAAAGATCCAAAAACAGGAGAACTCACAAAAGGCTTCAAAGAAATGGGCTTTATGCCAGAAGCATTCATCAATATGTTGGCCCTGTTGGGGTGGAATGATGGTAGCGGAGAAGAGGTATTTGATCTACCAACATTAGCGAATCGATTTGAAATAGAAAGAATTCACAAGGGAGGAGCAAAATTTGACTTTGAAAAGGCAAAGTGGTTCAATCAGGAATGGATCAAAAAATCTGCTAATGAAAAACTACTTCCCTACGTGGTTGCTTTGTTATCGTCTGCTGCTGTCAATGTAACAGAAAACGAAGTAGTAGACATTATACCAATGGTGAAAGAAAGATGTCAGCTATTAAATGATTTCCTTCCACAAATGATATATTTCTTCCAAGACCCTGCAACCATTGACACAGAAGCCATTCGTGCAAAATGGGATGAAAACAAATCTTCCTTCTTTAGTAGTTGGTCAGTATTGCTTGAATCACTACCTGAATGGAATAGTGTTGAAATTGAAAACTCGTTTAAGTTGCATACCGCTGCTGCTGGCATAAAACCTGGTGAGTTACAATTGCCCTTTAGGATTATGTTGGTTGGTGGAAAATTTGGTCCCCCTGTTTTTGAAATTGCTTCAAAAATTGGAAAAGCAACAACACTGCGCAGAATCAGTCACGTTTTGAAAATGCTTTAACATGAAAAAAACCAATCCATCACTTCATACACGACCAATTAGGGTATTGATTGCAAAAGTAGGATTAGATGGTCACGATCGTGGTGCAAAAGTCATTGCAACATCCCTTAAAGATGCTGGTATGGAAGTAATTTACACAGGATTAAGACAAACGCCAGAAATGGTGTTAGAAGCCGCTTTACAGGAAGATGTTGATGCGATTGGTATCAGTATATTATCTGGTGCGCACATGACAGTATTCCCACGTATCATTAATTTGATGAAAGAAAAACAAATGCATGATGTGTTGCTTACCGGTGGTGGTATTATTCCTGAAGAGGATAGAGCAGCATTAGAAGCGATGGGCGTAGGAACACTTTTTCCACCAGGTACTGCATCAACAGCAATAGCGAGTTATATCAGCGAATGGGTAAAAGCCAATCGATCATTTTAAAAAATTATCCTATGAGTGATAATGTGATTTTAACAGAGCAAAAAGAAGCAATTCTTTGGATTACTATCAACAGGCCTGAGAAATTAAATGCATTGAATGCAAGTGTGCTTGATGCATTAGATTCAACAGTAGAGATGTTTCTGCAAGATAATAGCCTGAAAGGTGCTATCCTCACCGGTGCAGGTGAAAAAGCCTTTGTTGCAGGAGCAGATATCGGTGGATTTTTAAAAGGAGATAGAAATAAAGGATCAGAGTTTGCAGAGCTAGGACAAACCCTTTTTTCCAAAATTGAAAATGCCCATAAACCGATTATAGCAGCAGTCAATGGTTTTGCTTTAGGCGGGGGTTGTGAACTTGCCATGAGTTGTCACTTTCGTATTGCTTCAGAAAATGCCAAATTTGGTCAGCCTGAAATCAACCTTGGTATCATACCAGGTTATGGTGGAACCCAGCGATTAACCCGCCTCGTTGGAAAAGGAAGAGCCATGGAATTGATGATGACCGGAGAAAACATAGATGCCAATGAAGCATACAGAATTGGTTTGGTTAACCATGTGTGCAAGCAAGAAGATCTTATAGCAATAGCAGAAGCCAAAATGAAAACAATTACTAGTAAGTCGGCTGTTGCATTGAGCCAAATAATCATGGCTACAAATGCAGCAGATGGTGATCCAGTTGTAGGCATGAAAATTGAGGCCTCGTGTTTTGGAAAAAGCTTTGCCAGTGAGGATATGGTAGAAGGCGTTACTGCATTTCTAGAAAAAAGAAAGGCTAATTTCAAATAAGAAAATCATCTCGATACAACATTCATTAATTTTGCAAGCAAATTTTAAACATGGAATACAGGATTGAAAAAGATACAATGGGGGAAGTGAGCGTACCAAGTAATGCTTATTACGGAGCACAAACTCAAAGAAGCATTGATAATTTCAAAATTGCACAAGACACCAATAAAATGCCTAAAGAAATTATCAAGGCATTTGCTTATTTGAAAAAAGCTGCTGCTATCACCAATTTTGAGGCTGGCGTTTTATCAGAAGATAAATCAAAATTGATTGGTCAGGTTTGTGATGAAATCCTAGAGGGAAAACTAGACGACTATTTTCCATTGGTAGTTTGGCAAACAGGAAGCGGCACACAGAGCAATATGAACGTAAATGAAGTAGTGGCTTACCGCGGACATGTTTTAAAAGGTGGTAACTTAACTGATAAGGACAAGTTCCTTCATCCAAATGATGATGTCAATAAATCACAATCATCAAACGACACCTTCCCTACTGCAATGCATATTGCTGCTTATCAAATGTTGATTTCAACAACCCTTCCTGGTATTGAAAAATTAAG
>JBDLUR010000143.1:0-2593 GCA_039805205.1 Bacteroidota bacterium | reverse complement strand
ACGTTTGAATCGGCATCATGTCCTTCCATGTAAATGATAGTAGGAATCAACGAATTTCTTTTGCCATTTTTATCAAGCATTTCTACAAACTCGATGATACCACCTTCGCTATAAAACACTTGTTGGTAGTGGTTACCAGCCTCGTCTTTTTCACGTAGGTCGCTCAAGGTAATGCGAATGCGTCTATTGAGGTAAGCCAATTCGCGTAGCCTTCCTTCAAGAATTTCTTTGTTGTATACCTGGGCAGTAAAAATGGTTGTATCTGGCCAAAAATGGACTTTGGTTCCAGTCTTTTCGCTGTTGCCAATTTCCCTTACAGCATATTTTGGAACACCTCTTTCGTATTCCTGTTCAAAAATCTTGCCTTCACGCTGAACGGTTACTTGTAAAACAGTACTCAGAGCATTAACACAGCTCACACCAACACCATGCAAACCCCCAGAAACTTTGTACGTGTTCTTGTCGAATTTACCCCCTGCATGAAGCACGGTCATGACCACTTCCAATGCACTTCTTTTTTCTTTGTGGTGCATGCCAGTAGGGATACCTCTTCCGTTGTCTTCAACTGAAATGGAGTTGTCTTCGTGGATAGTGACAAAAATCTCATTGCAATATCCTGCTAATGCTTCATCAATGGAGTTATCAACTACCTCGTAAACTAGGTGATGTAAGCCTTTCACGCCAATATCGCCAATGTACATGGCGGGCCTTTTTCTAACTGCTTCTAAGCCTTCAAGTACCTGAATACTGTCGGCGCCATAACCACTATTTTGCTCTTCACTCATATTCTGATTTTCTGTACTCATACGTGTCTTCTTCCTCTTTAATTAAATGCTATTTATAACCGTTTACAAATTTACTAAAATAGGGGGGTATGCCCTCATTTTAAGGCACTTAAAAACGCTTTGTTTTTAAGATGATTTCCACATATTGTTCAAGTGGCTTTAACACCTTAGAAAGCAGCATCAATTTATTTTAATCTAACTTTGCAAACGCATGATTCAGACTGCTTCCATACCAGTTTTGCATAAGCCCGACTTGTCCTTTGAGGGAGTGACACCCCTTTTTTCAAGCGACAAAAAAATACCTGGATCTTGGCAGTACAACATCAGGAGGTATGCTCAAGATGTACAAAGAAGCCAAGAAGATTATGGAATTTTGACTTACAACTTTGATAATCAACCAGATAGGAACTATCTAGAGCTGAAATTCTGCGTAAGTGGACAAACTTATTGTAAGCAATCAGATGTAAACTGTGAGGATTGTAAATTGAACAAGAATGCACTATGTGTGGAACAAAGCGGCACAATTGATATCCTGCAGTTCAGGTTTGAGCCAATCCACCTTACCAATCTTATAACATCAGAACCGGGAGGTGAGACAGAAGAAATTCTGAATTTCAGGTATAAGCACACCTTTTCCAGGCCAATTATACTCAATGGACGCATCAGGCATACCCTAGATTCTATCCTTAATCACCGATACAACGATACTGTTCAGAACATTTTCATCAACGCACAGACACAAATTTTACTGCTTTATGCGCTCGAAGCAGTGAGTTCGATTAAAGAAGATGAGGTTCCAGCTTGTAAGTTTTTAGTCCATTTGGAAGATAGGGAGAAGATCATCAAGGCACGTGAAATACTCCTTGCTCATATTGGTGACCCCATAACCATCAAAGAGTTGAGTCGAAAAGCGGCTATCAACGAGTGTTATCTTAAAAAAGGGTTCAAGGTGATGTTTGGAACCACCATATTCGACTTTTACCAGGATCAAAGGATGGAACATGCTCGTTTTTTGCTCTATGAGAAGGGACTATCAGTTTCAGAGGTGTCCGCTTCTCTTGGATATTCATCTATTTCTCATTTTTCTACAGCCTTTAAGAAGCATACTGGCCTGAAACCCTGTGATTTATTGTCACCAGTTCGTCATAAATAGTCGTTTTCCCGTTTCCTGACAATTTCGTGATAAAACTCTTCGTTAGTTGAGAGAATTTTGCCATCCAATCTCAATAAATGAAGATTTTAATCCAGTTACTCTTACTCTTGATTACTAATGTTGCTTTTGCACAGATGTCGACTGACTCTGCTAGTGCAAAATCAATTGATGAGGTTGTTGTTACTGCAACACGAACTCCCAGATTAATGGGAAACATTGCTATTCCAGTTACAGTTATCAATTCCAAGACGGTTTATCAAAACGGTTCTCTCCGTTTAAACGATATTTTAGCTGAACAAACAGGTATTAATATCGTAGAAGGTTTTGGTAAGGGGGTTCAAGTACAGGGACTTTCCTCAGAATACACCTTGATTTTGATTGACGGTGAGCCATTGATTGGAAGAACCGGAGGTGTTTTGGATTTGTCTAGAATCTCTGTTCGCAATATCCGTAAGATTGAAATTGTTAAAGGACCTTCTTCAAGTCTTTATGGTTCTGAGGCAATGGGTGGAGTAATCAACATCATCACCGATGGAGCAGGACAAAACAAGACTGATGTAGGGTTGCGCTATGGCAGATTCAATACACTTGATGGTACTGTTAATTTTTCAAGGAGATTCAACAAGACTGACGTAACAGCATCTTTGAATTACAA
>JBDLUR010000142.1:0-3016 GCA_039805205.1 Bacteroidota bacterium | reverse complement strand
CTGTAACCGCGCGCTTGCAAAATTGAAGCGGCAATCATACTGCGGTATCCGCCTGCACAATGCATAAAGAAATGTTGATCTGGCTGGATATCCTTTGTCCAGTCGTTGATGTAAGCAAGTGGCTTGCTGTATGCATCTTCTACATGTTCTGCCTCGTATTCGCTTTCTTTACGGACATCAATTACCATTGATTTGCCAGCTTCGAATTTGGCCGCAAACTCGTCAGGAGTGATGCGATGAACGGTGTCAACTTCTTTGCCTGAAGCTTTCCAAGTTTCGAAACCACCATTTAGGTAGCCTAAAACTTGATCAAAACCAACACGGCTTAAACGCGTCACTACTTCTTCTTCCATGCCTGGCTCAGTAACTAAAACAATTTGTTGTTTGACATCACCAATTAGCGCACCTACCCAAGGAGCAAAATCTCCTTTGACACCAATATTAATTGCTTGTGGAATAAATCCTTGACAAAATTCTGCGGCCAATCTTGTATCTAAAATCATGGCGCCAGTAGCTTCAACTAAAGTTTCAAAAGCATCTACACCAAGAGCTGTGAGTCCTCTTTCCTTGACAGCTTCAAAACTATCATAACCTTTTTTATTCATAGCGACGTTAAATCCAAAATAAGCTGGTGGAGGTAATAATCCGTCGGTAACTGCTGCAATAAAGGCTTCTTTACTGGGTTGATTCAAGGCGTAATTCATTTTCTTTTGATTACCCAAGGTATCAACTGTTTCTTTCATCATGTTTTTTCCGCAAGCCGAACCAGCACCGTGTGCAGGATAGACAGTAACATCATCTGACAAAGGCATGATTTTATTCATCAAAGAATCATAAAGTAAACCTGCCAATTGCTCTTGGGTCATGTCAGCAGCTTTTTGCGCTAAATCCGGACGTCCTACATCACCTAAGAAAAGGGTATCACCAGAGAAAATGGCTTCATTTTTTCCTTCTTCATTGATCAAAAGGTAGGTTGTACTTTCCATCGTATGACCCGGTGTATGCAACACCTTGATTTGAACTTTGCCAATTTGGAAAATTTGCTCATCAGTGGCAATGATGGCTTCAAATTCTGTCTTAGCTGTTGGGCCATAAACAATTGGCGCACCTGTTTGCTTACTGAGGTCAAGATGTCCAGAAACGAAGTCAGCATGGAAATGGGTTTCAAAAATATATTTAAGTGTGACACCATCTTGCTTTAAGCGCTCCAAATAAGGAGCTGTTTCACGTAGGGGGTCAATAATAAATGCTTCGTTTTCACTAATTACATAATAGGCTCCTTGCGCCAAGCATCCTGTATAAATTTGTTCTATTTTCATTGTTTTGGGTTTTTGGGTTTATTACTTTTTTGTTATGATTTTGATTTTAAGAATAATTCTAGAATCCGGCTTTTATATATTTAAAGCCTTGTTCTTGTAATTCAACAATTCTAATGATACCAGCAGGAGTGTATTGTACGAATGGCAAAACTTCAGATTTTTCGACCTTGCGCTCTTTCATTGAAAATTCACAAACTTCAAAAACTACTCCATGCTCTATTGCGTTTTGTATGGACTTGGTAACAATTGATTTTTTTATTGAAACCATATCAAGACCAGGGCCATGTACGACTACTTTAATTGAGGACTCAGGTGAAACTGAATGTATATTACCTAATTGTTTCATAAAGGCTTTATGAGCCAAAGTGTCACTTGTTACCATCTGAAAAACAATTTGATGTTTGTTCGACTGCGCACTTATATTGACTAAAGTAATTAAAAATAAAAAGGAAAGTATGATATAATTTTTCATGTTAATTGTTGATTTGTACCAAAAGTATCATAGAAGAACGAAATGCAATGTAACGATTGTTACACAAGCGCCTCCATCATGACTATTACAAGACTTCTTCAAAAGTAACTTCTTCGGTTTTTTGTCCTGAAACTGTTTTGACGGGTTTTTTGGGAGCACATTGCCCTCCAAAACAACCCACGTTAAAAATAGCCATCGTGGTGATAATGGCACCCATGATTAACACCGTGTAATCTTTTTGTAAAATACCTCCAACTAATAAATAACCCCCAAGTACATAACGGATGATTCTGATCCAGTCTAAATTCTTCATATTGATTTTTGTTTATTTATTTAAAATGAAAAAAGAGAAGACCCTTGCCTTCTCTTTTTTACTTGTGATTTACTCTTAATTATAACAAGGTGCTTGGGCAGACATAAGCTGTTTTAGGCACATTTGTTTTCGCGATTTCTGACATTCCGCCGATAACATCTACGAAATTATGAATGCCACGACTTTTCAAAATAGAAGCTGCAATCATACTGCGGTATCCACCGGCACAATGTAAAATGAAATTTTCATCAGCTGGAAACTTAGCCAAATGCAAATTAATTTCATTGAGAGGAATATTGATTACATCTACAACATGCTCAGCCTGAAATTCACTGCGTTTGCGCACATCAAAGGTTGGTGCTTTTTCGTTGAATTGAGCGGCAAAGGTTGCTGCAGTAATGCGTTGAACTTTATCCAACTCTCTACCTTCCGCTCTCCAGGCTTCAAAACCTCCCTTTAAATAACCTACTGTATGGTCATATCCAACACGAGATAAACGAATGATGGCCTCCTCTTCTCGCCCCACTTCTGTAACTAATAATATTTCCTGCTTGATATCGTTGATCATTTCACCTACCCACATGGCAAAATTACCATCGAGTCCGATGTTGATTGAATTAGGAATAAAGCCTTGTGCAAAAATTTCAGGAGCGCGAGTATCTAAAATCAATGCTCCTGTTTCATTAGCCATCAACTCAAAAGAACTTGGCGTCAAACCTCTGTTTGCACGGTCCATGATCGTATCCAAAGAATCATAGCCTTGAATATTCATAAGCACATTTTTTGGAAAGTATGCTGGCGGAGTTGTTAGACCAGTAAGTAATTCATCGATAAATTCTTCTTTGGTCATATCTGGTCTGAGCGCATAATTTATTCTTTTTTGATTGCCCAAAGTATCAGTAGTTTCTTTAC
>JBDLUR010000141.1:0-5685 GCA_039805205.1 Bacteroidota bacterium | reverse complement strand
AGATTAAGCCAATAATTCATTTTAAAGACCAGCGCTCTATTCTTGTTTTTCATGAATGGGTCTGTGAAATAGTTATCACTGTATACCAAGAAAATATCACTCATTGGCTTATAACGCCATTGTAATCTACTGTTGATATTGAAATTGTTTCTTTGGTTGTTGTATTGCAAGAAGGTGGTCCAGAATAAATTATTGGAGAAATTAATTTCAACACGTGGTGCAATTAGAAAGAGGTTATTTTTTCCATACTCACCAGGAAAGCTTAATTGCGCCTGCTGAAGACTCATGGTAAAATTAGCCCAAGGTTGAATACGAAAGTTGGCGCTTAATTCATACCTAAAAATATTTCCATTGAAGAATTGTCCTGCCTCAAAGTCAGTCTTAAAGAAAAGTTTTTTTCTACTATCTGTATTATAGGTCAAGCCGTATGAATTGGCTTTATAATGTGCCGGTGGAATTGGTTTGCCATCTGTGAAGCTAGTATTGTATAATAGGTCATTGATGTTTTTATGTACATGCAAAACCAAATTTGATGTGTTCTTTAAAAAGAACCTAAATTCAAGGTCGTGATTTCTTTCATTCTGGCTGCCATCCAAATTTAATATAGCAAAGTTCTCAAGGCTAATCATAAATTGATTGAACGGACCTTTTTTTGGAAAAAAAGTATAGCTGGATTGGTTGTAAAGGAGAAAGAATCCACGTCTAAACACAGTGTCTAATAATGCGTCATAATTATCTACTCTGTTTACAAAACCCATGTCGGCATAATACTTATCAGTTATTCTTCCAGCGTCTACCACTACATTGAGTTGCTTAGTAGCGTACCCGCCACCAACATTGCCATAGTATTCTGGGGTATTGATATTTGGCTTAAATGATCTGTGGAAGCCTGTCCACGCATTCCATTTGCCGGCCTTGTCGATGAAATTGTATTCAAGTCCTGCATTTCTTCCATAAGGGTCAGTAGGATCTTTTAAAGATGAATTTTTGTCAGCTACACTCTGGCGATTCAGAAAATATCCTTTTACACTTGACCTTGCCTGTACTTGTTGGTTAAACGAAACTGCTGTATAGTTTTGAGCATCAAAATCATCGGTTGATTTTGTCTGCATATTCATAAAGCCTACTCTAGTTTTTTTAGTCAGGTTTCCGCTCACTCTTGCACCTGCTAAAATGGGAATTGGGTTAGCGTTTTTATCTAGACCAATTGTTCTGGAATAGAAAGGTCGAATGGGAGGTATACCATAGCTGGAAAAAAGATCACTATTTTCTAGAAAGAAAGTTCTTCTCTCTGGGAAGAAAATATCGAATCGGGTGAGGTTGGTTACTTGGCGATCAACTTCTACCTGTGAGAAATCAGGGTTTACTGTCAGATCTAAATTTAAAGACGAGGTGAGAGATAATTTAGCATCAAAACCTGCATTGAATTTTGATTTGGTGGGGTCGCCTAATTCTCGGTTAGAGTTAATTGAACTGGTAACATAAGGTATGATTGAGGCATTTGTTCCTGGTGAAACGGGCGGTTTGTCCCACACAATGGCACCAGAATAACCAAAATCATAAAAATCGAAATTCAGTGGCATGTCGGTCCACGATGAATATTCGTTTGTCTTCAAATCTGAACGAAGAATATTCAAACCCCATTTATTATGGCCTTCATTAAACCTTAAGGTATGAAACGGTATAGCAATTTCTGCAATCCAGTAAGTAGGGTGTCTGCTTGTTGCAGAATACCATTTATTGTCCCAGCTAAAACTTAATTCTTCGCTAGGTGCACCAACATTCACCAATTCTTCTGTTTGTACATTATAAGGTGTGATTGAAAATAGAAAGCCATTGGTCCTTTGGTTAACGGGGTCTATTGCTATTGAGATTGCATCACTTTCATAAATACCTTGATCTCTTTTTAAAGTTTGTGCAATGTAATAGTTGGTATCTAATGCTTTGATACCAAAATAGATGAAATGATCGTCGTGTGTAATCTTAACAAAAGTATTTCTAGTAGGGCGACCAATATCATTGGGCCATTTCATGTGAAAATCTTTTGCTTCATCTGCTTTCAACCATCCTTCTTCATCTAAAATACCATCGATTTTGATAGGAGAAGGTGATTTGCTTATTTTGACTTGGTATTGATCCTGGAATTTCATCCCATCTTGTGATACACCTTCAAAAGAACTAATCACAAGGAGTAAGAGAATGGCCAATCTGGATATTGAAAGCTGCATATCGCTCATGTTGGGTTAACATACGAAGATAGGGACTTATACGGATTTATTTTTTATTATCTTGTAGTATGTTGTATCGCTTTGCATGGGTCATGATGTGGATTACCTTCAAAATCTTTTTTCGAAGGATAGATGTAGTTGGATTAGAGAAATTAAAATCTGGTAAACCTGCTATAATTATTGCCAACCATCCTGCCTCCTTTTTAGATGCCATGGTGCTTGCAGTTTTTCTTAAAAGGGCTATACATTTTTATGTACGAGGCGATATTTTTGCTCACCCTATTGCTTATCGTATACTGACTATGCTGCACATGATTCCCATATTCAGCAGAGAACATGGGGTACGAAACTTGGAAAAAAACAAACGTACGTTCGATAGGGGTAGAAAGTTATTAGAGCAAGGAAAGTTATTGTTGATTTTTCCCGAAGGCTTTAGTAGGCAGTCCAAACAATTGGAGCCATTTAAAAAAGGGGCTGCACGTGTTGCTCTGCAAACAGCTTTTGAAGGCGGTAAGGTAGATGAATTGCAGATTCAAACAGTTGCTATCAATTACACCTATCATAACCTCGGTTCCAAGCTGCTCATTCGTTTGGGAGATGCAATAACACTGGAAAGCTTTGAGCAGCAATACAAAGAATTTCCTGCTATGGCCATCGCCAATCTAAATAAAGCCATGAGCAGTGTTTTTCAACAAAATGTAATTCATGTGCAAGATGGTAAGCGGACGATCCTCGCTGAGTCTCTGATCAGCATGCATTATCATAATCACACATTAAATAGCAATCAATTATTTGAAAATTTTACTGCAATTTGTAAACGAGTAGATCAGTTGTCGCAAGAAGATTTTGTAATACTTGAAAAGGATCTATCCGTTTATCAAAAAAGTTTGTCTGATCATGGTATTACTGACAAAATTCTTCTGCAATCCAAGAATCAGACTGAGTTGAAGTCATTTTGGGTAGTTTACTTTTTAGCACCTCTTGCTTTGCTTGGTAAGTTCATTTGGTGGCTACCTGGCAAGCTTTCCATATGGATAGCTGACAAGACGGTCACCCGTATAGATTTTTACACCAGTGTTTTGTCAGGCGTAGTGGGCGTCTTAGGCTTAATTTGGTGGGGGTTATTGATCGGTATGTCTTATAGTTGCATAGGTAGTCTAGCATTTCCTTTGTCTCTAATTTGGCCTCTCTTATGTTATATATATATACAATGGGAGGAAAGAAAAACTGATTTCATAGCATTACTGCATGCACGCAAAATGATGAAAAAACTGCCAGCTCAAATAGTAGAATTGATAGAATTACGAAACAGAATAATGGGTTAGTGTTTTTTTAAAAGATCAGGTCTTTTTTCTTCTGTTCTTTTTAAGGCTTCGTCGTAACGCCACTCTTCTATTTTTTTGTGGTCGCCACTCATGAGAACAGAAGGCACCTTCCATCCTCTGTATTCTTCAGGTCTTGTATAAACGGGTGGAGCCAAAAGGTTGTCTTGGAAGGAATCAAACAATGCAGATGTTTCGTCATTTAGAACGCCTGGAATAATTCGTCCAATTGCATCTACTACAACAGCTGCTGCGAGTTCACCTCCGCTCAACACAAAATCACCAATAGAAATTTCTTTGGTAATGAAATGATCTCTTACGCGTTGGTCAATTCCTTTGTAATGACCGCAAATAAACAAAAGTGATTTCTTTAAGGAAAGTGCATTAGCAATACCCTGATTAAAGGTTACACCATCAGGGGTCATGTAGATTATTTCATCAAACTGATGAGCGGCATTCAATTCTTCAATGGCATTTACCAAAGGCTCACACATCATCACCATGCCTGCACCTCCACCGAATTGGTAGTCGTCTACCATCCCATATTCATTCACTGCCCATTTTCTGAGGTGGTGCACAGTTACCTGAAGTAATCCTTTACTGGCAGCTCGTTTCATGATAGAGTGACCAAAGGGACTTTCCAATAATTCCGGTACGATACTTAAGATGTGTATATTCATGCTGATTCGGTTCCATCCATAAAATCATCAATGTCTCTTCTTTCTTTTTTTGTAGGCCTTCCAATCTTAGAGAGTCTTTTACCAGAGTAAAAGCTAGCTGTTTGAAAAGCAATTCTTTCTTTCTCTTCAATCGGTGTTAGGTCTTCGTAAAATTTGATGGCCTCACTGTATTGAACTCTTTTGGGCAACAATCCTGTCACTTTAATTACCCATTTTTTTTCATCGGTCTTTACTTCATAGCTGTCTTCAACTTTTACGATACGAGAGGCTTTTACAGCCTCACCATTCATTTTAACCCTTCCCTTATCGCATGCGGTTGATGCGGCAGTCCGGGTTTTAAATAACCTGATCGCCCATAAGTATTTATCCAGCCTGAGTTTTTCTTTTTCCATTCATCAAATTATATACAGCTCTTACAAAATTAGCCAATTGACTATAAACGAAGTTTCTTAATTTGAACTTTCAAGTCAAACACATGAAAAAGAACATTATTGGTGTTTTTATTTGCTGTTTATTCAGCGCTATTAGTCCCGTAGTTATTGGACAGTCTAAGTTGCAGTGGTCGGAAGATGGACTAGCACTCATCAGGTTAAAGAAAAATCAACTTGTTGAAGAGTCTGTGGAAACTGGAAATGACCGTAAGGTTATTATCAGTGAGCAGGATTTTGGAAATGTTGAACCATTTAAGTCGATGGATGACTTTAGCTGGCATGCTTCATCAGCACAGTTATTGATTTTCAACAATACGGCACGTGTATGGCGATACAATACCAAGGGGGATTACTGGGTTTATCATATGAAGTCTAAGAAGTGGTTTCAATTGGGCAAAGGGCTACCTGCACAGTCGCTGATGTTTGCAAAACTGTCCCCAGACGGCAAACAAGTTGCTTATGTATCCCAGTATAATTTATATGTTGAAGATATCCTGACTGGAAAGCGCAAAGCGCTCACGCAAAACGGCAACCGCAGGTTAATCAATGGCACATTTGACTGGGTTTATGAAGAAGAATTTGCTTGTCGCGATGGTTTCCGTTGGAGTCCAGACGGGAAAAAAATTGCCTTCTGGCAGGTGAATGCTGATGGTACAAAAGACTTCATGATGATGGATAATTTGGCAGGAATTTATTCAAAACCTATTCCTGTTGAATATCCTAAAGTGGGAGAGTCGCCTTCAGCAGTAAAAATTGGAGTAGTAGATATTGCAAGCAGTCAGCTGAAATGGATGAATATTCCAGGTGATCCAAGACAGCATTACTTACCACGCATGGAATGGGCCGGTAGCCAAGAATTGATTGTTCAACAGTTGAATAGAAAACAAAATCAAAGCATACTCTATTTAACAAACGCAGCAACAGGTGTTAGTCAGTCTGTTTACAAAGAGACCGATGAAGCATGGATTGATATCTTGCCTTCAGTAGATGATGATTATAGTTATGGTGGATGGGATTGGTTGAA